>JABGTQ010000232.1 GCA_018647025.1 Nitrospina sp.
ACGGATTTCGTCTCTCACACGCCGAAAGTGCGATAAAGCCTCCTCTTCACTTTTTGCAAATTTTGCAAGACTGGGTGGGTCATCAAAACTTACGTGAGTCACACGAGTTTTCCTGGGAAAGACCGGGCATAGTTGCTTAGCATGACTACACACGGTGATCACATGATCAAAAGATATATCTATCAAAGACTCAATATCTTTAGAAAAGTGTTGGGATATATCTACCCCTGTCTCTTTCATTACCCTAACTGCACGTGTATTAAGTCTTTGTGCAATGACTCCAGCAGAATAAGGCTCAATAATATTACCTTTAAGATGTCGCGCCCACCCTTCAGCCATTTGGCTACGACAAGAATTGCCGGTGCATAAGAAAATAATTTTGGGTTTACAGTCCATACTATGAATAATAAGTACTTTGAGTCAAAAAAAGCTATCGAATTAATTATCTTTCTAGCTCTTGTTTTATTTAATAATTGAATGTGGAACTGATAATCATAAAATCCATGCCATTTTTAAAATAGATTAGATACGTATATGACCCCCCACGAAAAACAATTGCTACAGGAGTTTCCGGTCAAGAGCACCCGAACATTTTTTGATCATGCAAAGGTTTCGCCATTGCCTCGAAGAGTTCGCGATGCAGTAAATGCATTTACTCATGATGCCTGTGAGAATGGGACAAAGAATTATACGAGCTGGATGAAGGAAGTGGAACGGGTCCGTGGAAAATTTGCCCAGTTAATAAATGGAGATGTTGATGAAATTGCATTTGTTAAAAATACCTCGGAAGGTATTTCTATTGTTGCGAATGGTTTAGATTGGAAGTCAGGAGATAATGTGGTGATTCCTGATATTGAGTTTCCTTCCAATGTTTACCCTTGGTGGAACCTAAAACGTTTAGGAGTAGAAACACGTATGGTTAAGTCGAGAGATGGTCGTGTTGTATTCGACGACTTAATTGATCAAACGGATAAACGAACCCGTATTATTTCCGTCAGTTCGGTCGAATGTAATAGTGGTTTTAAAAACGATTTAAATCGAATCGGTGCTTTTTGTAGAGAGAAAAATATTTTATTTTGTGTCGACGCTATTCAGAGTTTAGGGGTATTAACAATGGATGTGAAACGCGACAACATTGACTTTCTCTCCGCTGACGGTCACAAATGGATGTTGAGTGTGGAAGGATTAGGCGGATTTTACATCTCAAAAAACGTTTTAGAAAAAATTTATCCCATTACTGTAGGTTGGGATAGCGTGGTAAATGCATGGGACTTTATGAATTATGACTTCACTTTCCAACCTGATGCCAAACGTTTTGAAGAGGGTAGTTTTAACACTATGAGCATCTTCGCATTTGGAGCAGCACTTGATCTATTGCAGGAAACAGGCATTGATTCGATTCAAGCTAGCGTCCTGTCGCAGGGAGATTATATGATGGAAGGTCTACAAAAAAGAGGGATTAAAATATTAAATTCGAAAATACAAAAGGAACGATCTGGGATCATATCCTATGAACTGAAAGCTGAACCACAACAATTTTCAACATACATGCTTGAGAATAATGTTTCTTTAACCGTGCGTGATGGTATAGCTCGTCTTTCGCCACACTACTACAACAGTCAGGACGAAGCCGATCGTTTTTTTGACTTACTAGATAGTTTTCTTTAAGAAATAGGAAGCGAAAACTGATAAAACTTGTTGGTCCCGCCTTAAAAAAATTGAGCTGTAAAAATTATTTAATACTGGTTTCGGTAACGAAATTAGAAAGGTTTTCTTTCGATGTAAACCTTTCAGCAAGTTTATAGGCTTGCTCTTTACTGTTAAATTCATCTACGTGAACTTTAAACAGTGGAGTACCATTTTTTATGTCAGGTTTAATATGAGCTTGATATCCTTTTTCTAATAATCTGCTAACCATTTGACTAGCATTTGTTTCTGTTTTGTAGGCACCCACCTGAATCGTGTATCGATGTGGTTCACTTAGAGAAGACTTTTTAGCTGACTTAACGCCTGAGGCTGAAGAGAGTGTGTCTGACTGTTTTAGAATTTTTGCTTGCGGCTCTTGGGCCACTACTTGCAAGTTCTTTTTTCTAGGTACCCAGTTGATACGATTGGGAAGTATTCTTTCAGTCTCTGGCACAAATCTACGTTGGCTTGAGCTTATTCCTTTTTGAACATTCTTTTGAGTTTTACTGGGAGGAGTAATCTTAGTATAAGCGTCGGAATCTTTTGTCCACTCAGTTTCTAGGTTATTTATCGTTTTGATTTTATCAAGATCACGACTGGTTGCTGACGCTATTAGGGGCTCTTCAAATGTATCTTTTTTCTCGGCCCCAGCTGGATTTTTAACGATCGCGGTCAGTTTGTTCACAAGCTTGGAAGTTAAGCGGCGCAAGTTAAGTTTATTAGTAACGAATTTTATTGGCCCTAGAATTGCGGATGAAATGCCGGTCGGAATCTTAGCAATTCCTTGGTAATCTTGTTCGGTTTGTTCTGCACGCCACAAAATTTCTCCTGTCCGCGTATCAACCAATTGAGCAGAAACTCCGATTTCTATCGAAGAATGGATAATAATATAAGAGCGTTCAACTTTGTTAACTCTACTTATCAATACAGCGTCTACTCCGAGAATTTCAGCGAATCGCATTGGATTTATTTTTAGAAAATCTGCTGGATTAGTAAGATTGTTCTGTTTAAGAAGTCCATCCACCACATAGCGTTCGAGAAGGTTGAAATTGGATGCTTTAAGATGAGAGTAAAGTCCTTGGCGGAGCATTTTCCCTGTTTCTTTTTGGTCCTTTTTTGTTACCTCGACAGGAAGAATCGCCACAGTTTGTTGTTGCCCAGAGATATCATTTAAGTTTCCTGCAACCTTAGACTTTAAACTCGTCGTGCAAGCGGTGAATGCCAAAGTCAACATAAGAATATACGCAACTTTAATCACGTGCCTAAAACCCAAAGTAAGGTGAATAAAATTAGTTCTCATTTTTTTCTCGAAGCATTGGATTTTTTTGAGTAGCTAATGCTTTTTTATAGAACTTCTTTGCCGTTAAACCATTTTTATTGGACAAGCTTGCAATAATCAGGGCGTTATCAATTTGGTCGGTCGTTTTAACTCGGTAACTTCCAGTGTAAAGACCTGGTGAAACTTCCTTCATCGGTACTCTTGTTTTGAAGTTTCCAATATCAAAGTAACCAATCAAGTCAGATTCTCCTTCCATACTTACGTAGATAAGGTCATTGGGTAATAATTTACTGTTCCCTTTGATATTCGATTCAACGGATATGATTTGGGGCAGGCGAACTTCTTTATGACGTAAACTTGCAGGGTCAGGGATTTTCTCTATTATTTTTAAAGCAAAAGATTCCGAGATCTGATGATAGGCCTCTCTTACCTCATAGAAGCCTGCTTGATCTTCAATCATATCTACTAGTGAGGGAGTAGCAATTCCCGAACTGTCAAGTTCACTGTGTTTAGTGTCCCATAGTACTTCGTCTGTTCGTAAGTCGATCATTTCTAATTTTGCTTCAATACTTGTCTCTGCATAAATTCCAGCAGCAAAGTTGATGGAGTTAAGAACATGCCCTCGAATAACCGCATCGACTCCAAGAGCTTTCATGAGCTGACCGTTTGTTATATCCTGAATGGCTACACCAGATTTAATTATAGGCTCTAATTTTAGGTCGACCGTGTTTAGCGGTATATCGTTGTAACCGAGGTAACTAAAATAATTAAAAAATACTTTACGTAGAATTAAACGAGTAGCTTTATTTTCCTCAGTTGCAGGACCAAAAGAAAAAGGAAGAATGGCTACAGTCTTTGGGTAATCCCAGTTTTCCCCAGCGTCGTGATAAATATCGACCCTTGCTTTACCGCAACTTGCACCAATTAAAGTTGCCAGGATAAGGATGACTACACACGTTAATTTTTTGATTAGGTGAGGGTTAATCATTGATTTTTTGAACTTTAATGTGTCTATTAAATGATGGCTTATTATAAGGCATTGAATTATAAAGATCAACAGTTTCCTTCAACGCATCTTTTTCTAAATCAATAACTTGCGAGTTCAGATGGTTGTTCGTGCCAATATTAGTTCAAAGAAAAATGTATGAGGTATGGCCGTATAGACAAAAAATAGAAATTTTAGCCCTACAAATTTATTTAATAAAATCAATATATTAAAGAGAGCCTTCTTGCACTGAACCCGTATTGACTCGTGTCAGGTTTCGTGATAATTTCGCCGCAATTAATGGTTTTTTTTAGCTTTAAATATTTTTCGATTCTGTATAAACCATCTTGCCTATCGCTATCCGCTAACAGTAGTATTTAGAGATTAAAAACAGTGCGATGAAAAATACAATTTGTCGAAGTACTAAGTCTTTTCAGCGTGGGTTCTTCTCAACGTGGTGTTTTTTACAAGACTTATTGCTTTGATTTAATTTTAAAAAGTATATTTATATCATCTTTTACCATACCAGTTATGAAATATATAGCATCAAACATTTACAATCAATTTATTTTAGCATATCCCAAGATATGGCTAGCCTTTATTGCTTTGGTTGTAGGAATATCTGGAATTTATGTAAATGATTTTAGATTAGATGCATCTGCCGACTCGTTGATTCTTGAAAATGATCAGGACTTGCGCTACTACCGAACGATTGGAAAGGCCTACGGAACAGACGATTTTCTGATTATCACCTACACCCCAGTTGGAGAACTTTTATCAGAGGATTCATTAGATGGCTTACGAGGGTTAAAAAAAGATCTTTCTAAGCTAGAAAGAATTGAGTCGGTGGTGAGTATTTTGGATGTCCCTTTATTGGATAGTCCAAGGGTTAAGATATCGGAATTGGAAAGCAATAAACGAACCCTGAGTACTCCTGGACTGGATAAAATACTGGCTAAAAAAGAATTTATGAGTAGCCCCATTTATGAAAAATTTTTGGTCAGTTCCGACGGAAAAACCACATCCTTATTGGCAATCTATAAGAGAGATGAAAAATATTATTCCCTCATGGAAGTAAGGGATAGCCTTCGAGAAAAAAAACAACGCAATGGCTCTTTGACACAAGAAGAAGAAGTACGGTTGCACGAAACGTCCCTTGAGTTTAAAAAGCATCTTGCACTTACACAAGACATTCAAAGGGCAGAAATTAAAAAAGTCCGATCGATTCTGGATAAATACCGAGATAAGGCGAAGATGTTTTTGGGCGGTCTACCTATGATCACATCTGATATGGTCGACTTGATTGAGGGTGACCTTTATGTGTTTGGTGCCGGAGTATTTTGTCTCATGCTCGCTTCAATGTGGTTCTTTTTTAGAAACGTTAGATGGGTTGCTCTTCCTCTACTCTGTTGTGCTTTTTCAGCTTGGATTATGTTGGGATTTTTAGGATGGTTAGATTGGAGGGTGACAGTAATATCTTCTAATTTTATTTCCATTTTAACCATTGTTACCATTGCGCTGACAATTCACCTAATTGTTAGATATGGAGAACTTCATGGCGAAAACCCTAATATGGGTCAAGCAGAACTAGTATCTACAACCATTCGGTTGATGTTTAAACCTTGTTTCTATACCGCAATCACCACTATTGTTGCATTTCTTTCTCTGATAGTAAGCGGGATACGACCGGTGATTGATTTTGGTTGGATCATGACGATTGGTATTGTGTGTGCGTTTGTAATTTCTTTTATTTTTTTTCCATCGTTCCTTAAGTTAATGAGTCCAAAGGAAGCAGTATCCAGCCACGATATCACCAAACGTTTAACTCTAAATATTGGGTTGTTTACCCTCGATAACAAAAATAAGATCCTTTTCGTATCGGCTATCCTTGCACTAACAAGCGTTATCGGTGTATTTAAATTGCAGGTTGATAACCGGTTTATTGACTATTTCAAAAAAGATACAGAAATTTACCAGGGGATGAGCGTCATTGATACGCAGCTTGGGGGAACCACGCCCCTTAGTATAATTATTGATGCCGAGAAAGGCTTTTTTAGTTATTTAGAAGAAGTAAAAAACGATCAATTGGCACTAGACTTACCTGATGATCCGTTTAGCGAAGTCGAAGAATACGAAGAAGAAAACTACTGGTTTAATTCCGAAAAATTGTTAGCCGTTGAAAAAATACATGACTACCTTGAGACTCAACCTCAAATCGGTAAAGTTCTCTCTATAGCAACAACTTTAAAGGTAGTTAGGTTGCTAAATGATGGCCTGGTCCCAGATGATTATGACTTGACTCTTTATAGAAAGCTTTTCCCAAAAGAGGCAAAAAAAACATTTCTTAATCCGTATTTGTCCTCTGACGCAAACCAGATTCGCATTACAATGCGCATTAATGAAACCAACCCTACTTTAAACCGTGGAGAGTTGATGGAAAGAATCAAGCGGCATTTAGTAGACAAATTAAACGTTGCTGAAGAAAGGATTCATTTTACGGGAATGGCAGTTTTATACAACAACATGTTACGCAGCCTTTACCAGTCACAAATCATGACACTTGGGGTAGTTTTTGTTGCGATTCTTTTGATGTTTATAATTTTATTTCGCAATATTGGTTTGGCTTTGCTTGCAATTATCCCTAACATTCTTTCAGCAGTCACGATTCTTGGCTTGATGGGTTGGTTGAAAATTCCATTGGATATGATGACAATAACTATTGCAGCAATCACGATAGGGATTGCTGTGGATGCTGCCATTCACTATGTCCATAGGTTCAAACAGGAGTTTTTAAAAATATCAAACTATAGAGATGGAATTATGCTTTGTCACGGTAGTATTGGTCGGGCCATTTATTACACCTCCATCACTATAACAGTTGGATTTTCCGTCCTAACTTTATCCAATTTTATTCCCACGATATATTTTGGTTTTCTCACTGGAATAGCCATGTTTGTTGCTCTTTTAAGCAATCTAACTTTATTGCCTTTATTGATAGTAGTTTTTAAACCGCTTGGCCCAGAAGTTAAATAATCATTGATATATTTTTTTCTATCTCTATTAATTATAAAATTCTTTATGGTCGAGCGATAATGCAATCAGTAAACCCCTTAAGCGTAGTATAATTGCCCACATTTTAACAACAGACACCAAACATAATTTATACCTATATTCACATTCCCACTCAGTGAAGATAGGGTTACGAATAAACTAAGACCCTTGTCCTAAAATGCAAAAACTTGATTCCAAGAAACCTTCTTCAAAAGTCTCACAAAATATTTGCGTAGTTCTATCATTACCCCACCCCCCTTTGGCTTGGTCGATGGTTAACTGGTATTGGAAAAAAATTTGTGGCATTCCTTTTTTATTGAGAAATATTTTTAACCTCCAGCGATCCGGAGTCGAATCTATTATTATTTATAGCGACACTGAAAATGTGAGTCTTTACAAAAATATTTGCAAGGAAAATAAGATAACTGCAAAGGTAACGCTTGAAACTAATGTCAAAAAAGTGATCAGAGCAACTGAAAATTTTTCCACCTTAATTTTAAATGGTGGAGCAATTCATGCAACACAGGAAATTGAGTTTGGTATGGACTTCACCAATCAATCTGATGGAGAATTGGTCTACTCTATTGCTCCTAAAAATATGGCCGAAACCCTCGATCAAATAATCATTGGTAACAAGGTTTCCCTTAGTCAACCATCCAACAATCAAGAACCCAGTATTAATTTTTTACCAGGGAAAAATGGCTCGCTTATAAATAAACCCGAAGATTTTCTCACTCAGCACAATAACCTTTTAAAAGGTAGTGGGCTGAGTAATGATAGTTTTATGGATAAAACTATAACTCGGTTTTTTTCTCGTCAACTCACAAGATTATTTTTAAAAACCCCTCTCAGTCCTAACATGATCACTGTTTTGAGTCTTTTTATCGGCTTAATTTCAGCATTTTTTTTTCTTAAAGGTAGTTATGAAAATAACCTCATTGGTGCTTGTCTACTTTTGCTATCTGCCTGGATTGACTGCACAGACGGAGAAATAGCCCGACTAAAATTTTCTGAATCAAAAATTGGTGGGAAGCTGGATATTCTTTGCGATAATCTGGTTCACTTTTCAGTGTTTTTCGCAATTGGTATGGGATTGTATCAATCCACCGGGAATAAAAATTTTTTATATTTTGGTGCACTTGCTGTGATAGGAAGTTTGATTTCATTTCTCATTCTTAGTTCATCAATTATAGATAAAAAAGAAAAGATTTCTGCAAATACTACTGACCCAAAAAAGAGCAATACGCTAACTGATAACATTGCTAATAGAGATTTTATTTATTTTCTTTTTTTTATGTCACTCATTGGCAAAGTTGATATTTTTATATGTATTACCGCTCTTGGCTCGAATATTTTTGCTGCCTTCCTTACTTACTCTAAAATTAAGTCCCTCTTGCATGCCTATTAATTTTTTCTTAATAAAATTCTATTTTACTCCCCTATCAAACTTCTTTCTTTAATTTTAAAAAAAAATTTACCTGCATTAAGTCCTCCACTACTTCGCAAGCAGGTAATGAATCTAAAAACTGCTTCCCATAACCTCGACGAGCAATTCTTGAGTCTAAGATAGAAACAACTCCGGTGTCTGATTGTTTTCGTATCAACCTACCAAACCCCTGTCTCATTTGAATTATGGCACGTGGTATCTGGTAATGTGAAAACGGATCTATTGATCGTCTGCGCAAGTCTTCTATTCTTGCTTCTGTTAGAGGTTCGCTCGGCACATCAAATGGCAGCTTTGTAATTATGACACTTTTGAGAGCATCTCCTGGGATATCAACGCCCTGCCAAAAGGAATTGGTCCCAAAAATCACACCCGATGTTTTCTTGAAACGTTGTATCATTTGACCTGTAGGAATTTCTCCTTGCTTAAGAAAAGAAAATTTACTGGACAAAGGTTGAAGACGGTCATACACCTGATCCATCAATGCATAACTAGTAAATAGTATGAAAGTTTTTCCTTCAGATATCTCGACTAATTCTCCACATCGCTTTGCCATTGCAGATGCATATTTTTCCATGGTTTCGGAAGGTTCAGGCAAGTCGGCTGAAACATAAAGAAGTGCCTGGTTAGGGTAGTCAAACGGAGAACCCAGAATGCTTTGTTCTTGGGCATCAAAGCCAATTCTTTCCCGGATAAAATCAAAACTCTTATGTGTCGTTAATGTAGCGGATGTCAATACAACTCGACCTATTTTTGAAAATACCTGTTCTTGCAATTCTTCCGCTGCATTAATTGGAACCCCTTGAAGGACTACTCTGGAGAATTTTTTTTTCTCATTAATTTCCAGCCAATAAACATATCCATCCAAATCCTGATTAAGAAAAGCAGGGATACTATTATTAAACTCCATACAACGATTCGCCGCGGCTGTGATTTCTATACGATCTTCTTCTGATTGCACCATTCCTTCAAAGTTTTTCAAGCTTTCATACAATTCTTTCATTGGAAAATAAATTGCATTTTCAATGGATACAGGCTTATAAATTCTAAGAACGCGATCTTTTTTTCCGTACTCTTCAATAATTCTTGTAAAAAAAGTCTCAACTACTTTTCGAACAACCCCAACTTGGTTTCGCAGATGAAGCACATAGTCATGCTTAAT
>JABGTQ010000233.1 GCA_018647025.1 Nitrospina sp.
AGTCAGGCACCCATAAGGAGTTGATGGCAAATGAGAATTTATACCATCATCTTTACACCATGCGACTTATCGAAGCCGAATCTCCTAGCGAAGCTCCTGTTTAAAAAAATCTTTCTTACTACATAATAAGTCACTGTACTTCCTGCCTACTAACAGTACTAGCTTAATCCTAACAGTCTAAATCCATAATAATCACCATGGTATAAAACTCAAAGCCTTTATTTATAAGAACTTTCTAATGTATTCAGGAATATGGTCGGTAACTTTACATTAGTTTGTTTTTTTCTAACTCAATCTATAAACATTCATCTATATGACAAAGGGAGAAAAGGGATTCATCTATCCAATCTATCTGGGCATCATTAAGACAGAACTCTGGGCCAAAAGGACTAAGTGGTCCACCCAGTCATGAAAATGTTATTCGTCAGTTTGGTCAAAGCCTAAAAGAAGAACAACGGACATCAATTCTTGCAAAAATTTCTGAGCTACAAGAATCTAGAGCATCCTTCGATGAGGTTAAGGCAATTGTTGATACTTTTCCGGGAAAAATGGTATCGAACCCTCCAAGCAAACAAGTGACATTTATCAATACAGTAACGTAAGTTTATCCTCTAAAATTCTATGTGCCAAGATTTTATTGACTCTCTGGCTTTGGCAAAAGAATTTGAAACATCCCTATCATTTCTTTAAACATATAGTTTTTAGAGAGATGACTATAAATAAGCGGAGTATAATTGGCCAACCGCCTATCTTCCTTTCCGTCAATCGGAATATCCACAAAAACTATTACTTTTGGTGGGCTTGCTTGCAATTGCCCTATTACCTTTTTCTCGTCGGCTGCATCAAGCATTCCGGGTAAAATCCAGTCATATTCTGTTGGGTTTTTACGATCTGCCAAAAAATAAAAAATAGGGTTCAAGGGTAAAGCTAGAATAGGGTCACCAACTTCAGAGTAGTTTTTAATGCGATCTACTACCTTTTTAATTGATTCAGCTTCAGCAGGATTTGTATAAACTTTTACTCTAGGCATATCCAAAAAAGCTGTCTCCTGCTTTACAGCGCCTATTGACCCCGCGTAAAAACCATGGTTTGTATTCATTTCATAAAAAAATAAAAACGGAAGGAATACGGTAACCACATTGATAGATGTCTTACGAAAAACCACTAAAACAGCTGACTCTTGTTTCAGTATCTTGCATAAAGAAAGCAGGCGACCTCGAGCTAAAAAAAGAACATAACAAAACAAAATATAAGCAGGAGGAAGCGTTCGCAAAAGATTATCAAATCCAGCTCGCCACAAAACCAGTCCATAAGCACAAATCCCAATTAACAAAATAGACAGGACATACAGATCGATAGTTTCAACGCCTTTTTGCTTAATTACTTTTATAATAATAAACAGTGCCAACCCCGAATAAACCCAGACTGGAATATAAAAAAGCAACCGCTGAAACATTTCATGTGATCCCAACTCACCCCATAACTTAAAAAGTGGGAAAAGACTGGGAAATGGATTCCCCCACACCTGATATGATCCTAAAACCATATTAATGGCTAAGTTAAAGAAATCTTTTTTAAATAAAAAAGATAATGCGGGGATTAGAACCAAAAAAAGCAATCCTATACTTATCCAGAACTTGGTTCGGCCTATAAAAGAAACTCGACCTTCCTGCGTTAAAGAGTGTTTCTGTTTTGTTTTAAAAAAAGACTGAATAGTAAAAACTGTAACGCTACATAAAAAGGAGAATAGCGCGACCTCAAACTTAAAAAAACCACTCAGTAAAATGGCTCCAGCCAAAAAAAGGTATCGCTGAGGTTGAATCCTTTCCACGCACCGCACTAATAAATACAAATTAAGAATACAAAAGAACGTAAAAAACCGATTGTAATACATAGCTGGCGCTGAAAGCACGAACACTGCTGTAAGAAAAGCAAAACCCTGGGGCATGATGCGGCGGGAGATGGCAAAAGTCATAAAAATCATAATTGGGGTTATTAAAATAACCCCAATACGAAGACTCTGAATACTTACTCCAAACAGTTTAAAAAATATTGCTCCATAGATATAGCGTCCTGAAAGATATCCACTAGGATTAAAGTCTTCCATCGCTTTCTCACCATTTAAAGTCCGAAGGGTGCCATTAGCATAACCTCCTTCATCCCATACATTTAGACCATACTCAGAAAATGAATATAAATAGGCGGCTAATAATAAATAAATGAGAGCTAACCAAAATGATTTTAATGGATAACTGTTCATAGAATTAATAGGAGTGGTATTTTTGTTCCTATGGAGGAGGTTTCCATTACGGAAGATACGATTTCATCTCTTGGATAAGCTTAATATGTCCCCTTGCCAGGTCAGAGAGATTTTTCTTTCCATGGGCACTAAAAGGTATTTTCTTTTTAAAATTTATAATTCTTTGGACAGAATATTCAACCTGTTTTTTATCGATTCTCCCCCCCTCAATATCTTGGATCATCTGATTTTGCAGTGATAAAGTTTTGCCCCTGTCATGGCAAATAAGATAAAGATCCACGCCTGCGATAGAACCAAGCCTTGGAATCGAGTCAAAGGGAATATGTTTTTCTACCGCTTTCATTTCTAAATCATCAGTAATAATAAGCCCATCGAAACCTAACCTTTTTCGTAAGATATTTTTTAAAATATACGGAGAAAAAGTGGCTGGTAGTTTATCGTCCCATGCTGAGTAAATTACATGAGCGGTCATAACCACTTTTAATCCATGACTAACCGCCTGAACAAAAGGTTCTAGCTCAACCTTTTCCAGTGAACTCATATCACGGTTAACATAAGGTAATTCAAGATGAGAGTCTCTATCAGTATCGCCATGGCCAGGAAAATGTTTGCCAACAGGAAAAACACCCGCTTCTTGAATTCCATCTATAACCGCCTTACCCATCCGCCCTACCCACTCTGGAGTATCACTCAAAGCTCTTGTACCAATAATAGGGTTATCTGGATTAGTATTCACATCAAGGACTGGTGCATAAACCATATTTATTCCTACTGCCTGCATTTCTCGGCCAAGTGCTAGCCCAAATCGATGGGCAAGTGATTCGGATCGAGCATGCCCAAGACAGCTTGGCTGCGGAAAATCACTGAATGGGCTTTTTAGCCTGGCTACTCGCCCTCCTTCTTGATCCACAGAAATAAATAATGGAACAGAAGCAGGGCAGGATTTTGCTAAAGACTGGAGATCGTTTATCAATGTTATCAATTGATCTGGCTCTTCAAAATTGCGCTCAAATAAGATTATCCCTCCAATTTTTGATTTTACAATCAACTCCTCTAGCTCAGAATTGAGACAAGTACCACCAAACCCGGTGATAATCATTTGACCGGTTAAGTCTTTTAGGGAAAGTTTAGTATTCAAGTTATTGGATTCTGAGCTGCCACTTGGTATAAGGCTTTTCAGAAGGAGGTTGGAGTTAAGTACATAAAATTTTTTAAAATGGTCAAGCTACTAAAGCAAATAATCAGCTAGAATACTGAATCGACTGTTTGCAAGAAGCGCTGCCCTTATTTAGATCATTATGCTAACATAATTTACATAGCTTAATTTCATTATAAAAATAAATATGCCCCGTAGAGTAGTAGTTACCGGTTTGGGTGCGATAAGTCCAAACGGGATAGGCAAAAAAAAATTCTGGCAAAACACCTGCAGTGGCATCAGTGGAATCGATCGTATTTCAAGCTTTGATCCTACCGATTTATCCTGTCAAATAGCGGGGGAAGTGCAAGATTTTGATCCATTAGAATATTTTTCAGAGACAGACCTTAAAAAACTTTCCCGATCCGTACCGTTGGCAATTGCCGCTTCAAAAGAAGCACTCCATGATTCTGCGATAGACCTGACCCAATTCAATGAAGAAGATTTTGAAAGTCTCGGTGTTATAGTAGGAACAGGAGGTGCTGGGTTTGATTTCTCTGAAAAACAATTTGAAATATTTTTCTCGGATCGAAAGAATAAAATCAGCCCATATGCTATTTCAAATTCGTTAGTTGGAATGCTTTCAAGTGAGATTTCTATGTATTTTGGTCTTCAGGGACGCAGCCATGTTATCTCCAACGGATGCACGAGTTCTACAGATGCAATCGGATATTCATTTAATACTATTCGCTCCGGACAAGAAGATTGGGTTTTAACTGGTGGTGTTGAATCTTGCGTCACTCCTGCAATGATGATTGGATTCGAGCGAATGCGAGTCAATCCCACTCGATATAACAATGACCCAACACGCGGCTCTCGTCCCTTTAATCTTGATCGAGATGGATTTGTGTTATCAGAAGGAAGTTGGATGCTGATTCTTGAGGACTTAGAACATGCAAATCGACGTGACGCACCAATCTATGGCGAAGTCCTTGGATACGGGTCAACTTGTGATGCATATCATAGAGTAGCTATTATGCCTAACGGGAAACAATCAAGCCGTGCACTTTATTTGGCTCTTAAAGATGCGAAAGTAAATAAGGATCAAGTCGATTATATTAACTTTCATGGAACTTCTACAATCGTTAACGATAAAGTAGAAACTCTAGCTGTTAAAAATTTGTTCAACAGCCTATCCCAAAAAATTCCAGTAAGCTCAACTAAATCTATGATCGGTCACCCTCAGGGTGCATCAGGAGCACTTGGTGTTACCGTTTCTTTACTTTCTTTATATAATAATTTTTTAACACCAACCATTAACCAAGAAAGTCCTGATCCAGAGTGCGATTTGGATTACACACCGAATATAGGGCGGGAGAAAAAGCTTAGTATTGCTATAAGTAATTGTATATCTTTTGGAAGTAAAAATTCAGCTCTTGTGCTAGGGAAGTTTGCGAAATAAAAAAATCCTGCATTTAATTGATTTAAAATATCACCGTGCCAAAAAATCAGCGGTAAGGCATTTTATTTCCTTGAAGTTGACTCTCAATGTCCTTTTCAAACTGGTTTTCTAAGCGTACAAACTCTTCAAATTCTCTTGGGCTTTTAAACTCAAATGCACGTGGTTCTTTTTGCCCACAAATCTCTTCATCTTGGTCAACAGTTAATATGTTTTTATCAACAGTTCTAATCGAAAATTTTTTACGCGTCTTAAACTTTTCAAAGATTTCTCTATATACAGGCTCTAAATTGAGTGCCATAACAAAGCTCCATGGATTGCTGTTTCTAATGGCTTTAATTAAATTTTATACTATCTATGGAAGAAATTTAAAAAATCTTGCCTATTTAATTATAAGTTATAGCCGAAGAATATCATATCCCCAAAAAAAAATAAAATCACTTTCTTAACTCTAAAAAAGTTTCTTCTTTTAGTAATATATGTTAATTTTCCTACCAAGATGGTTGAAATTCCCAAAGACCTTCCCTGCGTATATATATTTTTTCCATTAGCAATAGTCATAGACATAAAAAAATATCTCATTAAAAGAAAAATAGTTGTGCCCAAACAATCTTAACGTCTTTTATCCTAACATTCAGCAAACAGGTTCTTAAAAATATGCCCGCCAAGTTAACACTTAATAAATTAGCTGAGAACTTAATTCTTAAATCCAATACCTCTTTTTCATCCGATGACTTTGAAAAAAAAATTCTAAAACTGTGGCACCAAGAAATACCAACCTCCACCTTAAAGAGATTAAAGAAAAAACTATCCTCGCATAATTATCTAATCGAAACGAATGGAAATTCTTTTTTACCTATTCCTTTAGCTTTACAAAAAATCAAAAATCTCCCTTTATCGATTCGCTTAAATAGTTTTGAAATTAACAATAAAGTTTTTTTCCCAGGGCATAGACTAATTCCTTTTATTTCAAATCAAAAAAAAGAGTCTGACCTCACTTTTCTTTATTCAGAGAGTAAAGAAATAGCAAAACAAAAACTACCATTTCTTATCGAAGATATTCTTCCTTACTACCAATACTCTTCCTCAGTCCACTTCCCAGATGAAATTAAATTGAATAATTGGGCTCTTAAAAAAAGTTCGCTACTAGTCACGGCTTGGGATATAACTCACATTATCCACAAAAATAAACTAAAAGAGGGTGATTTTTTATGCATCAAACTTGCAAACTATGAAAAAGGTATTTTCCAAGTTCAATCTTGCTACAAAATGACAATGGATCTAGCACGTC
>JABGTQ010000001.1 GCA_018647025.1 Nitrospina sp.
ATCCTATTACTGAGCAAAGGCCTATAGGGAACATCACTAAACCCCCTTTGATAATTAATTCAAAAAAACTTGTATCTCCTGTCATTGCTTTTCCTTTATTGAATACTATTCATGTGAAAATTTTAGATTATTGATTTTCAACTAAATCTGGTTTTCCATCAAAGTTTCGATCAGATTCCTTTCTGATTAATTTTTCAGAGGAATCAAAAAACTCCCAATGATCTGCTTTTCCATCAAAGTTAGTATCACTTTCTACTTTCTCAATTTTATTTAAGCCCTGAAAGTATTGCCATTGATCCGGTTTAAGATCAGAGTTGGTATCAAATTCAACTCTGATTAGTTTTTTATCAGAATAATAATCCCATCTGTCTGTTTTTCTATTTTGATCTGTATCATGTTCTATATGAGTTAATTTTTGATTCCCGTCAAAATGCTGAATCATATCAGCACCCTTATCACCATTTTTATCAACTTCTATCCGAACAATTTTTTCTTTTTCATTAAAAAATTCAACCCAATCAAAAAATCCTTTATGTTTGGAATCTTTTTCTACTCTCTCCAATTTTCCAGATTTTCCATAATGCTGGACCTGATCCATTTGACCATCTTTATTTGAATCAAACTCCGCTTTAGTCATTATTTTTTTACCTTCATAATATTCGATCTGGTCAATAGTACCGTTAAAGTCAGTATCATATTCAACTTTGATAATTTGGCCGTTGGGGGACATATGTCTCCACTGATCCATTTTCCCATCAAAATTGGAATCCACTTGTGTAATCTCTCCATTTGCGGGCACTATAAAAACAAAAAAAGATAAATATAAAATTGTTAAAACGTTTAAATTCTTGGCTAGAAATTGATTTCTATTCATAATGTCAGTTTATAACAAATGAAATAGGGAGTTTTAATAGAACGTATTGCCTATTTAATTTATCAGGTATTTTGGGGTATGGAGCAGCATCTTTAATTGCTTTAACAGCAGCCTCATCGAGGACTTTATGACCGGAAGAGTTCCCAACAGACACATTTAAAATATTACCATTTCTTCCTAACTTTATAGATAGTATTGCCTTTCCTTGTTTGTTTTTTTCTCTAGCAAACTCTGGATAAACTTGAGCACTAGCGACTTTCATCCGGATTGAATAACTATAGTCACTCCATAGTTTTTCATAATCAATCTTTGGCTCCTGTTTATGGTTTATAATTTTTTCTACTTTCCTTAGTTTAGGAGTATAGCTACTAGCATAATATTTTGTTTGCTCAGTCCTTATAGTAACTTCAGCTGAATCAGAAAATCCTTTTTCAGGAACGGTTGTACTGAGTTTTGGCTGAAATACAGGTGTTAAGAAGTTTATTTTATTTTGGTTTAAGTTCGCGGTGAGAATTTTTCTATTAGTAGTGGGAGAATTTTTAGTTTGGCTTTTATGAACTCTAATATCCTTAAGCAAAGGTTTGGAATGAGTATTAGAAATATGAGCCGTTCTAATCGAAGTATGAATTAAATTAGAGATAGTTGGACTAATCGGCCTTATATTTTTAATATCTCCAGGAATCATAGACGAGTTTTTAATGGTAGCTGCATTAATTGGTTGATCTAAATTAACTTTGACGGGAATCAGCGAAACCTTGGGTTCAACAAAATATTTTCTAGATTGTGGAGAAACTGGCAACATGGTTACTGGTTTTGGCTTTAAAAATTTAGATTCATTTTTTTTAGCTATTTTCAATCTCACTTTCTCGTTTACTTTCTCAACTTTAACTGGCGCTGCAATGTTCAAAACCGGAAAAAAATTAACACAAAAAATGTGGAACCCAATAGACCACACTACCGCATGAAAAATATTAAACTGAGTATTCATATATCGTGAGAAATACATACAAAAAAACCTTCTAAAGATTGATTTAAGAGCTTATGCGTCCCCTGCAAAGCATAACTCTTGAACCGCCTTCACCTAAGTCAGTCCAAACAGCATAAACTCGTCCACCATTTCCTTTATACAATTGTGGGTAAAAAACACCTCCACCTGCTACTGGAAGAGCCGATGGTTTAGATGTATTTCCATTAGATGAAATTTTTAACAACCACGCCTTATCTCGACTCCACCCACCCTCAAGGTTAGGGTCCCTCCCCTGAAAAATTACCCACGCTTCATTTCCTAAAATGGTCATATTCGGATGATTTGCATCTAAAACAGATCCTTGTATATTTTTTTCTTTCAAGAAAGATTTACCCTTATCTAATGAGAAGGCAAACTTAAGGTTCGCTTTATCATTTTTTCCAGTATACCAAGTAACAAAAAGTTTGCCACCAACATACCTCATAGCAGGACCAGAATGAGCGCACCCGTTAATTTTCCAACCTTTATCAGAAACTTTTACGGGTTTACTCCAGGTTTTTCCACGATCCAATGAAGAAGCAACCACGATAATTCTTTCATGATCTTCAAAAACATGACGCCACGAGATAAATATTTCACCGTTATCGCCAAACGCCAGAGCAGGACGGCAACAAGGACATATATCTCCAGAGATTTTAATGTTTTTCCCAAAGGATTTACCTTGATCAACTGATCGAGCCATATATATAGACGAAGAGCCCGGAAGGTTTGTCTTTTTATCACGACCATCTAACCAGGTAATAAAAATATTTCCATCAGGGGCGACCTCTATATTAAAAAAAGACTGTGAGGCTTTTCCGATATCATCATTAACACGAATTGAGGAATTAAAACTTCTTCCAAAGTTCATAGAACGAGCAAATTTTATATCCCGGTTACCGGTCCAAGCAGCAAACATAACGCGCCCACTCCCTTGCTTTAGTTTTGGACCATTTTCTCCATGTGCACTGACTTCACCTTCAACAGAATTCACACGTTGGTCGGTTCAGTCATCGGAGTCGGATTGGCTCGCGGTCTACCGACATTGAACCTTGGAATCGTCAAGGAAATTGTAATGTCCTGGCTGGCCACGGTTGCATTTACTGCTCTTTTAGCAGCCATACTGTTTAAAGTAATGGTGTGGACAATAGGTTAATTTTTGTTGTATTTTTTAAATTAAAAAAATAAATAAAAATATTCTAAGTGGCATAAAAAATAAAAACTCAGAAGAAAAATTTATTATTTTTAATCCAACTTATAGTCCTTAAGAGTAAAATTATAGGTTAAGATTTTACTCCCCTCCTTCATAACTGTCTGATCAACATCATAAACTAACCAAAAAGACTCTAAAGATTTATACTTATATTTAGTTTTTTCTATATATTTTTGGTCATTAATTTTAAAAACAGAAACTGTTTCTTCTACAACCCATTTCCCATCTTTTTGAGTATAAAAGAATTTACCTACGACTTTTTCAGGCTCTCTACCCTGTCTAAAAATAATCTTTAAAATTCGCCAGTTTTCTGTATCGATAAATAATTTATAATCTAAATAATTATCTTTCGTCTCTCTACTTTTTAATAAAAGAACAATTTCTTTTCTTTTGTTAGAGTTTATTGTTCCTTTAAATGACAGAAACTTT
Organism: Nitrospina sp.; assembly: GCA_018647025.1. GTDB lineage: Bacteria > Nitrospinota > Nitrospinia > Nitrospinales > VA-1 > Nitromaritima. The sequence goes on from JABGTQ010000001.1 coordinate 3,523, forward strand.
TCACGGAGAGTTTTAGGTATAAAAACATCTAAATAATTATTTAAAAACTTTATATCCTCTAAATTTTCTTTATTAGTTAACTTTTTAGAGTTATTAAAAATTTTAATTTTTTTTACAAAAACTCCGTCCTCCAATTCTCCTTTAAATGAAAACTCGGGTTTTTTTATGGTAAACATATTTTCAGATTGGAAGTTTTCTTGTTGCCATACCAATCTAGAAGATATTCTTTTTAACCCTTTATTTTGTGGATAGTAATAATGTTTATCTAGTTTGTTTAATAGTTTTTGGACTTTAGACTGAGCAGAAGACTCAGAAGAAAACAGGTTAGTCACAATAATAACAAACACTGCCAATATTATTTTACTTCTATATAAACAGAACATTGAGCTATTGTAATCGCATCAAGGTAGAGAACATTTCTTTTGAATCATTACTATCCCATTCGCGTGCTCCTGATATAAAACCTTTTAGTTTTCCATCACTGCCGATCAAGTAACTTGTTGGGAGACCTAAAATAAAATAATCTTTGCGAACTTTTTGACTGGGGTCTAATAATATGGGAAAGGTTAAGTTGTAATTTTTTATATATTGTTCGACCCGTTCTTTTTTATTTCTATCAATTGAAATAGCAATAACTTCAACACCTTCTGAGCCAAGTATCTCGTATATTCTTTGCATTGAGGGAAGCTCATTTTTACATGGCTGGCACCATGTCGCCCAAAAGTTAATTAAGACAGCTTTACCTTTAAAGTCTTTTAAACTTATTTTTTCCCCTGTCACCGTTTCCAAGATAAAATTGGGTGCTATTTTTTCATTTTTAGGCGATACCACTCCCATTTTTGCAAAACTATCCTCATGTCCTAAAACTGAAATAGGTATAAGGATTTGCAAAAAAATAAATGTAAGTAGGTAATATTTAATTGCATTCATAATCTATTAACCTATCGAGCGTTTCGCTGTAAATATGATTTAATTTTAGATAGCTCTTCTTTTGTATTAGAAATATTTTTTTCATTCATTCTCTTCGTCATAATAGTTATTAAATGGCCCCACTCTTCTTTTGTATGCCTTTTGGGGTGAGGTAGGCCATGGCAGAGTGTGCATTTTTTTTTAAGAAGACCGAGATCAGCCGAATTTTCTTCTGGCATATTTTGATGCGATACTGACACACATGAAGCCATCCCTAAAAGCAAGGCAAGGCATAATATTTGTAAAAGAAATCGCACTAAATATGACAAAAGCATATAACTAGAAACCTAGTTGTTTAGGAGCACTGAAACCTTTGTAGCGACGGCTCTTTTTTGTTGGAACCTCCAAGTAATAAGTTAAACGCAACATGAAGTCACTTTGCAATTGTGGGCCATTAAGGTTTTGATATAACGGCAACGATAGGTTTAATTCGGCAACATGAAGTGGGACTGGTTGAAATTGCATTCCGACCGTGGCGTGCAAGTTAACTCCACCGTAATTTGTCGGGTCGCACAATGGTGTCATCCATTCTCTAGTTGAATTTAACATTGCATGGCAATCACCATTCTCTTTACCTGTTTTAGGCTCGTCACTATAATCTCCCCATGCTTTTCCATTCAATTGAAAACTTGCAAGAGCCTTTTCATTGAACTGCCTCATAACATAGAGGTCTAATGCATATTCACTTCCTTTTTTATAATCTTGATCATTAAGCCCCCATCGTTGAGTGGTTATGAAATTAGCACCCATCCAAAATGGATCAGCAGACTTTTGAAAAGTTAGTCCCAAAATAGGATCCCATGTGCCAGACCCTGGTTGCATTCCTAAAGGAAGTAGCTTCCCTCTCATTGTTTTTGTTGGGTGATTTGTGTTTTTAATTGTAATCCGACCCGTTGGAACTGCTAGACCCCCAACAACTGAAAGTTGTTTGGTAGGGGCCAAATTATCATCATGATAGAAACGATACTTTCCTATTAATTTTGTATCCGTAAGACCCTGAGAAAACATATCGTAATCACCAGCAGTTGTGGTCATTGACATCGTGTTACGGACGTAGCCCCCCATAATCATAGCTGCAAAATTATCAGTAAATGAATAGGCACCTCCAAGCATAGTCATATAGGAGTCCATTGATTTTGGAACACCTCTAAATTTTCCAGCAGCTGTACTTGGGCCAAGATCACTAGTAGATTTTTCATCTGTTCCATCTCTTAAACCATCCATACTCATATACATTTCACTGATTTTAAAACGGTACTCGTGGGTTTCGGGAATGCCTCCTCCCATAATATTGAGGGGCATGTTTCCTCCACAATGTGCACAGCAAAGACCTATATAAGCGGTGGCAGCAGAACTTGATAATAAAATAAATAAAACCGCGCTAAAAATAAATTTAAAAAGTTTCATTATAAATAGACCTTAAAATAAAAAAATAGAACAATAATTAATTGATTATAAAATTGAAGAGAACGTCTAATTAAATAACCAAAGGTTCAAAAAAATACTTTAATCACTTCAATTAAATAAATAACTTTATTAGGAATAATTTAATATTTAGATCGTTCTAGGGGGGGGTGATATAGACTTGTTAAAATGTTGATTAGGTGAAAATTGATCAGGAGCCAATGCTGACTTCAAACCGTTTGTTATTAGAAGTAAAGAGGTTACCTCGGCAAAATCATAATTGAATGATGCAATATTCGGAAGTGATCCAGAAGTTTTACCCCCACAATCTGAGGCTATTGTAACTGGAACACTTTTATCATGCAAAGAGTTGGAATGTGGACAAAACTCCATTTGAGCATGAAGTTTCAAAAGACAGTGTAATGATTTTTTTTCTTTTTTAGTTTCAAAAGGGGAAGTAATCTCCTTTTGATGGTGGCCTTCATGATTATGAGACTGCGCAAAAACACTTGTCGGGGCCAATAAAACCCAAAATATCACACCCAATATTAATGTTCGTAAAAGGCTCATAAAAAATCACAATTTCGGCTAATTTAGCCATATTATAAGCATTAATCATTTATTATTCAACAATAAGATTGGTTTTATAGCTACTCCATTCAAGATAATGCGATAAAGTCGAAAGTAATTAACTTGTAGGGTAGCTAAACTTTTTCTTTTCGGGTTTGATTTTTTTGATTCATAACCTCCTCAAGTTCTTCTTCTAAATCTTCTTCACGGTTTTTTTCAATCCTGCGTTTTCTTAGAGCCAAATTATTTCGCCCTTTGATTGAAGAGGTGAAGCGATAATCTTGATAACTATCATTAAGCCACATCTTAATAAATCTCCTTACAAAATTTTTCGACTTGCATTGCCACGGTCAGGATTATGAAACCCAAACCGTTGGAGGTGGCAATGACAATTCGAATCTTCATATAACTTTGCGTCAAATTAAGCGAAAATGATTAGCTTTATCGCCTAAAAATTAAACACTTTGTTTCATTAGTGCATAATTTCAGCGTCAGGAAGATTGGTCGAACCTTATTAAAAACCCCCTAGCAATAGGAAGGATATTAAATAGCAATGACTTATAAATATTTAGTCATCTCAGTGATTTTCGTCTAACTACTTTGGAAGTGTCAACTTGTGGTGAGTTCTTCTTGGTGGTGACCTAGGTAAAGAAGCCCATCTGACAGTGAATAGTTATCGGGAAAAGTACTCACTTTTTCGTTTATTTTTTCCTGTAACTCACGATACAGTACCTCAGCTTCTTCAGAGTCCATCCCCGTACTAATTTTATAAGAATAACCGAGGCTTAAGTCATGGTCTGGCGGTGTATGCATATCGGTTATTCCCCATTCAGATGGATTATTTTCCAATGGAGTTCCTTTTTCCAAGTCAAACTGAGAAATAATACAGGAAAACCCTGGGGAATTGAGTATACGTTGGTTATTTACAACAAAATCAACTGACTCTCGAGCTTCGGTAGGAGTTTCTGTTGGAAATCCAGTAATCAGATAAAAATGCATACCAATACCAATACGTACACACTCTTCAACAATTCTATCAATGACCTCAAGTTCAACTCCCTTCTTCATGGAATCCAAGACACGTTGATTATAAGACTCGAGACCAAATATCAACTTACGACACCCGGATTCATACAAAAGCTCCATTCGATTTTCTGTAAGCAAACTCTTTTCAAACTTCAATTCCCCGGTCCACTTGATATCAAGGTCTGCCTCAATAATTTTATTAGCAAAGGTGCGCATAAAATTAATTGGAAGTGCTTCATCGGTGAAGAAAAAATAATTACAATTGTACTTTTCTTTAAGTTTTTGCACATCGGCAACAACATTTTCAGCATACCTAACATGAAAATCCATATGGTCAAAAGGAATAGAACAGAACGCACACCTTTCCCAATAACAACCTCGAGAACCCATAATAGGTAATACTCGCTCAGGCGAAAAATATAAATCTAGAGGCATCCCATCAAAGTCTGGTGTCGGTAGTTTATTGAGTTCTTCTTTTGCAAAAGGGCGGTTCACCCTCACCTTTCCCTTATCCTCCCAAACTAAATTTGGTACCTTTGAAAGATCACCGCCACCTCTGACTTCTTCAACTAGCTTTAGCATTGGAGTCTCACCTTCGTGGACGATCATACTATCTAAGAACTGGAATGCAGGAGATCCATCGCGCTCCATTCGATCTACTAACTTAGTAAACACGCTACCACCAGCAGTAATATGGATATGGGGAGCGGCTTGTTTAACTAAATGAGCAAGGGTCAGCCCAGGAATTATCTGCTCTACCGATGTGATAGACACACCAAGAATATCTATGTCCTCTTTGAGAATCGATGGTAGGTAATGTTCTTTATAAATATCGTAGAAAAAATTCTCATTCGGGTTAGCAAAAGACTCGAAAACTTCCTTCGTTGAGTAAGGAGAGTAACGCATCTGACTTCCAATAACAGTCAACTGAGAAGGAAAATATGGGGCAAGAATATTATCAAGCCACACATCAATTATCTTAAGGCTTTCCATATAGCGATCGAGGTTATAAAAGTCCTCACATCGAAGAGAATCTTTTGCTGCATCAATTTCATATTTTAGTGCCGGAATAACTTCTTCTGCTTCCTGTAATTTGGCGTACTTTTCTTGTTCAAATTGAGAGTGCCGGGGTTTATTACCTAATTCCCTTAACTCATCAATAATTCGCTCATAGAGAGGCTTTGTTCTTTCCCAGGTACAAAGGTGATCTAGAAGCTCAATCGCCAAGTCTCGTTGTTTTACATCTTGAATACCGTGCATATGGAGATATGCTTTGAGACTAGGCAAGCTCAGGTAAGGCTGAGATGGATGCCATGATGAGGGAAATACTAGATAAACCATAATTTAATCCACCAATTAGGTATAGAATTAAAAGTCAACTAAGTATACTAAATCTTTAAGGCTTTGGGGCCATAAATACCAGAATAACTAATTTATCCTGTGTGTGATTGATCACGCCGTGGTCTTCACCAGCTGGAGCAATCGTTATTTCATCTGGCCCTAGTTCTTTTTCCTCGATTCCAACAGTTACCATCCCTCTACCCTTGAGAACAAGGTAAACTTTATCCGAATCACCGTGTGAATGGATTTTTTGAGATTGACCCGGTTCTAAACAGTATATGTCACAAAAAAAATTATCCGTATCAAAAAGGCTTATTTTTTTAAGTTTTTCAGGACTAAACTCAACTATATCTGTCAACTTCACAACTTTCATAATTCTGGCACCCTTAAATTTAAGAAAAAATTCTTAACACATCAAACTTGTAAGAACCAATCAGCATCCTTTTATTAAAATTGGATAAGTAATTTTCAAAAATAAAATTAAAAAAATATTATCCTAAGATTCACATATTTCATAGGGTTACAAAAAAATAATACCACAGAGTACAGCATCATCCAATGCGTTTGAATTTCTAGTAAAATATGGGAAACAGGAAATATTGACTTCCAGATTAATATGCTCTATTTTTATCAAAAAAAACTTCA
>JABGTQ010000234.1 GCA_018647025.1 Nitrospina sp.
CTTGTAGGACTTGAAAACCGTAACCACCATTACCCCGCACAACTTTCCGGAGGAGAGCAGCAAAGACTTTCTCTTGCGAGAGCATTCATCAATGAGCCCAGTTTTGTATTAGCCGACGAACCAACAGGGAATCTCGACTCAGAAAACAGCAAACGTATTCTCGATCTGATGACTGACCTTCATCGCAATAAAAAGTCGACTATTGCTCTTGTAACACACGAACCGGACGTCGCAAAAAAAGCAGAACGTATCATCGTTATGGACGATGGAAAAATAATTAAAGACTCATTGCCCGCTTTATAAATGATTAAAAATAAATTTTCATTACTAAAATTATTCTCATTGGCTTTCGCTGAATCACGAGGCGCATGGCGTAGGTTTATATTTTTCATAGTATGTATCGCCATAGGTGTCGGAGCCGTAATGACCGTCAAGAGTTTCTCTTCCTTGATTGGTACCGCTATTCAAGGAGAATCAAAAGGATTGTTGGCCGCAGACCTTGAAATAAAAGGACGCTGGGAACAAAATCTAGATGACCTAAAATTCCAAAAAGCTGCTTTACCTGCTGAAACTGAGTTCCAATTTATAAAGGAATTGCACGCGATGGCTCTCTACCCGCAATCTGATGATAAAAAAGCATCCTTGCTAGTAGAATTAAAATCGGTCCCCGCACAAGCTCCATTTTATCCAATGTACGGAAGTATTGAATCAACCCCAGCTCACCCTTTAGAAACTATGCTAGCTGACTCCGGTGCAGTCGTTGACCCTGCATTCCTGATGCGCACAAACCTAAAAATTGGAAATTTCTTTAAGCTAGGAAAAACAAGAGTCCGTATTAACGGAACTATAACTAAAGAGCCCGATCGAATTACCCGGGCCTTTAGCATAGGGCCACGCGTGTTTATTTCCCATCCGACACTTAAAAAAGCAGATCTTATCCAGATAGGAAGCCGCGTCAAGTATCGTACTTTGATCCGACTACCCAAATCTATTCTTCTAGAAGACGCCATGATTATTCTTGAGAAAGGACTTAAAGATAAATCTTTGAGTCTGCGTAGCTACAAGGATATGGAATCTTCTATCAACAATACTATAGATCGTATGAGTCAGTACTTGAAAGCATTGGGGATCATTGCTCTTCTTATGGGAGGTATCGGCGTTGCCATGATTATTAGAACTTTTATGGCGCAAAAACTGGACACCATAGCTATATTAAATTGCCTCGGGGCTTCCCCCAACGTAATCTTAAAAATTTATTTTTTACAGTCAGTACTTCTAGGGTTTTTAGGGAGTCTCATCGGAGTGCTGCTGGGTTATGGAATGCTGTTTTCAGTACCTTCAAAACTTTCCGGTCTAACCAATCTCAACCTTGAACCTGAGTTTTATTGGGCCCCTGCCCTCCATTCATTTTCCCTAGGAATGATCACTACAATTTTGTTTTGCACACTACCTTTATTGTGCGCCAGCAAAACCAAACCACTGCGTCTATTTCGACGTAATTTCGAAGAAGAAGAACTATCGCTTGGAACTTTATGGGAGCGAAGAGCATTCGGTGTTCTCTTTGTTTTTATAATCACTGCTATCGTGGTATGGCAAGCAGGATCAATCAAACACGGAATTATATTCATCCTTGCCCTGGGAATATCTGGCCTACTATTGTCAGGTTTTGCGGTCCTTCTAATAAAAGCGCTAAAAAAAATGCCTTCTTCCGTGAAGATGCTGCGACATTATGGATTGACTAATCTTCACCGCCCAAATAACCAAACACGTTCGATTGTCACCTGTCTGGGCATGGGAATCATGCTGGTACTTACAGTCCGGCTCGTACAAATGGACATGATAGCTATGCTAAAAGAAAATAAAGAAATTGACCCCCCAAATTATTTTTTTATAGATATCCAATCCGATCAGACCGAGACATTTACCAAAACTCTCGACCTTATCGCTCCTAAAGCCGAACGCAATCTAACTCCACTCATACGTTCAAAGTTTTATGGAATCGACGGACAGCTTGCTAAAAAATGGCCCTACAAAAATAAGCGTCGAGAAGAATGGTTTATTACCAGGAATTTTGTAACCACCATTAACGACGGAGAAAGTTTGCCGAAGGATAATGTGATCATTGAGGGAGTATGGTGGAAAAAAGAAGACGCTATGATCCCTCAAATTTCATTAGAAGAGGATGCCGCCAAAAGACTTGGAGCTAAAATCGGATCACAACTCACAATGGATATTCAAGGCATCAAAGTAACGGCTCCAGTGACAAGTATTCGCAAAGTCAATTGGCGTAATATGAGAACAAATTTCTACATGATCTTTTCATCCGGAGCCCTAGAAGGGGCTCCTATAACTTATGTAGCTACAGTGAATGTTCCTATTCATAAAGAATTAGAACTGCAGCACGCCGTGGTTAATGCGCTGCCAAACGTCACTGCTTTATCAACCCGCGATATTGTAGACACCATTGAAGGTATTGTTAATAAATTAAAAACACTGGTTGATTTTATGTCAGCCTTCACGATTATGGCTGGACTAATTATTCTTTCAGGTTCCGTTGCCTCCACTAAGTACAGAAGGTTAAAGGAATCAGCGGTGCTAAAAATTCTAGGCGCCAAACAAAATAAAATTGCAGGGATTCTGGGAGTCGAATACGCAACAGTTGGCGTCTTGGCAAGTATTATTGGAGTAGGAATGGCTTCCGCATTGTCCTGGGGAATAATGAAATATCTTGTTAAAGCACCCTGGCATCCCAGGCTCGATGTCATGCTATGGACATTAGGACTTTCAATTGCCCTTACAACGCTTACCGGAATAATTTCGAGTATCGATGTCTTGAAAAATAAACCGTTAAAAACGCTAAGACAGATTGGTGGATAACCTTATTAATATAATCGTTTCAAACATCAAGGTCTTTTCATCCATTTCGTTATAAATTAAAAACCAATCATTTTTTTATGGGAGACATGGTGACATAATGGGACAACTATACATACTACTAGCACTAGCCATTGGGTTGCTGTTGCCAATTCAAGTCGGTATCAATACAGAATTAGCGCAACGTATTTCAAGTCCAATTACTGCCTCATTATTCTCTTTTGCTGTCGGAACAATTGGCCTCATGGTTTGTCTGTTTATTTTCCGGGACCCCTGGCCGGATTTAAACACACTCAACACGATCCCGAAATGGCTTTGGTTAGGTGGATTCATAGGGGCTTTCGCTGTGTTTGGAAGTATTATTTCAGGACCTCAAATAGGACTTCTCTCATTAGTAGCTTTTGTTCTAGCGGGCCAATTGCTAGCCTCGTTAGTTCTTGATCATTATGGATGGCTCGGGTTTCCTGTGAGAGAATTAAGCTTAGGGCGTATTTCAGGCTCAGTTCTTCTTCTGACAGCTGTAGTTTTAATCCACAAGTATTAAATAGACTCTCTTAGTTGTTGGATGACTCCTTAAAATTAACAAAACTTA
>JABGTQ010000235.1 GCA_018647025.1 Nitrospina sp.
AAGAATATTTAAACGTTGCCAGACACTTATCACTTTGCGACCATTCCGATCTTCTTTGACTCCGTCCCACACTGCAAGGGCAACCATAGCAGGGTCTTTGCGAGTTAAATCTGCGTCCCATTTCCCGACCTTTGGCATATCCCTAAGAAAAACTACGGTCCATACACCATCTTTCCATTCGCCATAGCCTTCCACATTTTGGTTTTCAGCGGGTTGAGGAGTGATTGTTCCAAAACCTTCGGCATTTAACTCCTCGACAGAATTTTCCGAAGTCAGGTTAAGCTTAGTTACTGGATTGGACATGACACCACCAAAAATTAGTGCATCCATATCTACATCACCAGAGTATTCTTGATCCCCTTCGGCTTCTAGTGTTTCTTCTAGGCCAGACTTCCAATGCCAAATGTTAACCGGTTTTCCACGATTACCCATCCCAAAAAAAGGTTCATTGTGCCCATGGGTATGAAGCGTAGCGTCTCCAAGAGCGAACTGGACTGCTACACCATCACGATAATGATCTTGGTTCAGTTCAGAAAACGCATTTTTGGAGGGGTCTTCCCATTTTAGACGGATAGCGATTTGTTCTCCGTTGTTGATAGAAGCGAAGTTAATCACATCTATGGCATCTCGCCTAGCTGATAGAGGGCGCATTACCAGATTAGTTGTTTTAACATCATCCCATATAGGGCTATTAATATCTGTGTTTATTTCAAATTCTTTCCTGAAGGAAAAAATATCTGTTTCAAATTCAGCCTGTTTTATTTTTCCGGTGAAATTTGAGCGGATATATTGAACTAATGCCCAGCGATCCTCACTCGGGAGATGTGCATAAGAACTCATAGGGGTGCCATCAAGTCCCGAGCTTAAGGTTCGAAAGATATCTTTTGCTTCATGACCAGCTTTATAATAGCGAGGGGACGTAATGTCGTGCACGAAGACAGCATGGCTCCAAGCGTCTTTTAAAGACTCTGATAGTTTGCCATCACCGCGAAGTGATTTTCCATGACAGGCATCACATTTATTTTTCGTGAAAAGTTTTTTACCCTTAGCTATTAATTGTGGAGTTGACTGAGGCGGATCGCTTATTATAATTTTTTCACCTTGAGGTTCATTGCTAAATCTAGGTGAGAAATTTTTGATTAAATTAATCAGAGCCCAAGTATCTTGTGGTGATAAGGCATCTTCCCAGGCAGGCATAGAAGTTCCTGGCACTCCTTTGATAATAGTTCTATATAAGTCCTCGTCTCGAGGGAGAGTTTCCGTCGGTGTAGATCGAAATTTAAAAATTGCTTTTCGAAAATCTCGTGGCCAAGGATAAAGGTAGTTGGTGGCGGTGCCGCCACCATCTCCATCCTTTCCATGGCAAAAGACACACATGTGGAGATAGATATTGCGCCCTCGAGCAAGCAAACCTTCTTCTTGCATCGCACCAGGTTTTGTTATTCCTAAATCGCCATGAGAACCTCGGGTGCGGAATGGATCTCCATCACCATCATCATGGTGGTGGTCCATGGGCATTTTTTCTACCTGATATTCACTACCTGGTTGAGGGGAGTTTTTAATATGGTTTCCATGCCCACCATGATTTTCCGGTTTATCTTGTGATAAGGCATAATTCGGGATTAGTGATAAAAATAGAAAGATAGCTAACGCAGGGAGAAAAAAAACTTTAGACCAATTATTTGTTAGTACTTTGCTAAATAGCTCCATTACTAACCCTCCTAGGTAGGGCGGTCCGTTTAAAACCTGTCAGTTACTAGTAAGTATCTACTAGTAGAGTTATGGATAACCACGCCGGTTAAATCATAGTGTGTTATGTTTGCACATTAATTATTAGTTTAGATATATAATTTTGTTCTAAAGATTTTTAAAAAATTATTAATTTTTATTAAGTTTCCCTCTTACCATTTTAACGCCTTGATCCAAATCTCCCAAGTCTTTGAGATTAAAATACTCTTCTTTAAAACCAAGTCCAAAGTACCAGGCGTTTTCAAGCCCTCTTTCTGTGTTAGTCCACAAATAATAACTACCTCCGTGTCTGAACGGTTCTGGGAGTCCAATTTTCTCACCATCCTTGCTTTTGATAGGGCGCGAAGAAACGTACAAACCTTTTAACTCCTTTATTGTAGGGAGTCTCCAGTCATCATGCCCCGCAAATTTTTCAGCATTTTTTAAATCCACATACTCAAGCGCCTGATACCAATTCATCCCTTTTTTAAGCTCGTGGTATGAATCGCCTTTTTGCCACAACAGGCCAGACTTTTTGTCAGCGACAGTCTCATCCCCTTGGTCAATGTGTCGAGCGGGCCACGCTGAATTCAGAAAGAGTGTCCCTAATAGGATAACTGCAAAAAGTATGGCCGCAAAGTATTTCAGTCGAAATAGCATTATCATTTATAAAGAATAAAAGTTGTTTTTTATATTCGTTATCGCGATGGTAGCGATCTAATAATTTGTTATATATTTTAATTTTAATTATACAAATATATATAATCAAATACCACGAATAGTCCTCTTAACTTTATTATAAACATATTTGCAATGAGGTGGCATAGACTTTAAAATCCTAACATTCTTGAAACTATTACTTTTTCCCCTGCGGAGATTATTAATTGACCACTACTCTGATGCAAATGGTTACTGATTTCGTGAACACGTTGCCGCCCTTACTGCAACTATTGCTGGGAATGTTTGTAACCCTTGTTTTCATTAAGTGTTTTATGTGGGTTGTCGATTTTATTGAAGATAAAAGGGAAGGCAAATAATATATTGAGGGTTTTTGAGTAGTATTCGAGTAAATTCATCGCTCTT
>JABGTQ010000236.1 GCA_018647025.1 Nitrospina sp.
AGAAAGGACAGTATCAAACATACCCGCAAAACTTTTCTCTGTTTGATCTTCAATTGAAAAAGATGATCTTACTGAAATATCATTATTTAAAGGGAGATTTTTGATTTGACGTACTAGGTCATTTTTGATTTCTATTTTTTTCTCTAAATTTTCCCAAAATTCTTGAGGGATTAAATAAGCTTTAGGGACTAAAATTTTATTTTTTAAAGCTAAGTCTAGTCCTTTAGCTTTGAAACTATATTTTGTAGATTGGGCTAATCCTGAGCCTACTTCTATGATTGATTTTGAGTGGTCGTTATTTAAAAGCATAAGAGTTCTCTGATAATTTATTTGCTAATTCAGTAATCTTTAGTGCATAACTTTCGGGTCGGTCAATCATAGGAAAATGATCCCACTCAGGCACAATATCCTTATAGTTGAGAGAAAAAAGTTTTTGAAGTGCATTTATTTCATTAGTTTTAAGTATCCAATCTTTTTCTCCCCATAGAAAAACCGCCGGGACAGGAATGGGCCTTAAAGATTTAAACCATGAGTAGTCAATCAAATGAAACATTTTTTCGAATGCCTCACACTTAGCAAATGCCTCAAAAAATATTTTTTTATACATGTTGTTAATTTTTTTTTGAAAAAATTTTCTTGAAATTATGGGCCTAGTTATAGGATGAGCAATTATATTCTTTGTCAACCAAGCTACAAAAGGCAACTTCATTACTTTCGGAAATACTCGTTTGTTTAAATTAGCCCCTACTATGGAATGAAGGATCACACCATCAACCATCTCTGGATAATGTTGTAAAAACTCAAGAACAAATACACCTCCTAAGCCGTGACCCATCAGAATGCAAGGTGGTTGAATATCTTTGAGGTAGTTCGCGAGCCACTCAGAATATTCTCTCATTGAAAAATTATTTGTTTGTATACTATTAACGTTAAAGCCTGGTAGTGTTGGGTTAAGAAAATTAATATTAGAAGGAAATAGTGGTTTAGCTAGATCAAACCGAAACCCACCTCCACCATTTCCATGGATTGCTATAATTGAAATCTTTTGTTCCATTTTCTTTTGTGTACTTTAGTTTTAATTTCTTTAAATTAGTTGGGTGTAGATAATGATTCTTTGAAAATTTCTTCAATTTTTTTTCTTCGGTAGTCAAAAATATTTTCTAAGTCTTTTTGAACCCAATTTCCCGCAACACAATCACCAGGAATCCCAAAAGGAAGTTTGTATTTAACATGGTCTTTTATTAAGGTTCCTCCATCCTTTTCTTCAAACTCATGAGTGTGGTACCAACGATTGTAAGGTCCATGAGTTTGGGTATCAGAGAATTTATGATTAGGCTCCCAGTCAACTATTTTTGACTGCCACCACATTGGAAACCCGCGTAAACTTAATCTATAATTTATTTTCGTTCCTTCTTTTATTTCATTTGAAGATTGTTTTATTACTTTAAAGTTTAAATACTTTGGGGTAATTTTTTCTAAATTTTTAGGTTCTTTGAAAAAAGAAAAAACTTTATCTATAGGTAATGGAAGCCAATGCTCAACGACAAATTCATTTGTAGAGTTTTTACATATATCATTTAGGGCAGATTCAAGATCCGGGAATTTAAATTTGTAGCCAGATTCAACTATTTTACGAGATAATACCTTAAGGCTTCCAAGAAGAAGATCTGACATTTCTCCTAAAATTATTTTTAGTGCTAATTTTGGTACAGGAATAAGTGCAGGGCGTTTTAAAACTTTTGCCAGACATTTTGTGAAATCTTTGTTTGTTACTGGTTCAGGACTAGTAGCATTATAAACACCTTGAATAGAGTTATTTTCAACACAGTGTATTATCATCCCAACTAAGTCCTTTATATGAATCCAGCTCATCCATTGATTTCCATCTCCTAAATTTCCCCCAACACCAGCCCAAAAAGGAGGTAGCATTTTTTTCATCGCTCCTCCTTCATAACCAAGAACTATTCCTATGCGAAGAGCTACAGTTCTAATATTGTAGTCTTTAGCTTTAAATGCTTCTTGTTCCCATTCTTTGCATACGTTGGATAAAAAATCTTTTCCTGAATCTAAATCTTCGTATAACTCAACAGGTTTATTTTTTCCGTAAAATCCGACTGCGGAGGATGATATGAAAATTTTAGGAGGATTTTGCATTGATGCTAATGTTGAAACTAAATTGCGAGTAGATAATACTCTAGAACTTTTTATAGAATTCTTTCTTTTTTTAGTCCATCTTCCATCCCCAATATTTTCTCCTGCAAGATGAATAACTGCATCCACATGTTCAAATGCTTGTGAAGATGGCGGATAAAGTTCAGGTTCCCATTTGTGAAACTCGCAAAGAAGAGGAAGTCGTTTTTGTGCAGATTCTATGTCACGTGTTAATACTGATACTTTATGTCCAAGACTTACTAACTTTCTTGCAAGTACCTTTCCAACAAACCCTGTAGCGCCTGTTACTAAAATCTTCATTCAAAGGTCTCTTTCCTTAAAAGTTTAATTTTCTGTAAATAAACTATACTTTCCCTCTAATGCAGTCATGAACTCTAACTGTTATTAACGTTACTTCTATTTTTCCAGAAACTTCATTGGCTATGCGCACTCTATTGCGTATGGTCCGTGTGTTATTTTTGTTCATTTCATTAATCAAGTGTATAGGGCTCATGGCACTTATCACTAATGAGTCTTTAATTATTTCCGCATTAATTTTTTTAGAGTCATGAATATTAATTTCATATTCCTTGAATATTTTTCCTAGGTTCACTGTGTGCTTATCTGTGGCACACATATTTACAGTATGGTAATAACCCGCTAAGAATTTTTTTAAATAGATAACAAGATCATGTATTTGAGATTCGGTTAAGTCTGGATGTTCGGGCATAGAGGTTCCTTGTACGCCATGTTTAATTGAATACATCATTAGAGAGTCTGGTAGATTTTTCATTTCCTTTA
>JABGTQ010000004.1 GCA_018647025.1 Nitrospina sp.
GATGATGACATTTCTTCTTCATTGCGATGAGTAGGTACATCAATAGAGTCGGTAAGCGCAGAGTTACCGAATTGCGCTAGATCCATATTTACAATACGGTGTTCTTTAACTCCTAGATGTTCTGCAATTATTTTAGCCTTCTCAATCTCAACTTTGTGTCGTTGGCCATAATTAAAACTAATGGTATATAGGTCATATCCAGCATTTTTTGCAATGGCCAACGTGGTAGTTGAATCAAGTCCACCACTAAGTAAAACAATGGCTTTTGGGGTCATTAGGAGAAGTATTTAAGGTTGACTTTAATTAATGGTATTATATATACTAAATTATTTACACAATATCATAAACCTCTTTTTATAAAAGAGTTTCAGGGGCTTTAAATGTTTGAAAATCTCTCAGATCGGTTGGGGGCCATATACAAGAAGTTAAAAGGTCGTGGTGTTCTTAAAGAAGCTGATGTCGATGAGGCTCTTCGAGAGATTAGAATTGCAATGATTGAAGCGGATGTCAGTTTGTCTGCGATAAAGCCATTTCTTAAGGACGTTAGGGAGAAGGCAATTGGACAGGAAGTTTTAAAGAGCCTGACGCCAGGCCACCAGATGGTCAAGATTGTCAATGATCAGTTGATATCTTTATTGGGTGGTCAATTCAAGGATTTAGGGCTTGCGTCGAGTCTCCCAACAATAGTTCTGATGGCGGGTCTTCAGGGTGCAGGCAAGACTACTACTGCGGGTAAGTTAGCAAAGAGATTTAAGGACAAAGGAAAAAACTGTCTACTGGTTCCTGCAGATGTATACCGTCCGGCAGCTATTGAACAGTTAAACCTAATTGGTCGAGACCTTGATGTTGAGGTTTACCAAGCAGAAGGTGAGACAAATCCTGTGAATATTTGTCAGAACGCTATTGAATCAGCCTCGAAGAAAATGATTCATGTTGTTATCCTCGATACTGCCGGTCGACTTCAGGTTGACGAAGAGTTGATGACAGAGCTTAAATCTATTAAGGAAAAGGTTCAACCGCATCAGTCCTTATTTGTTGTTGATGCAATGATGGGTCAACAAGCGGCAGAGGTGGCTCGTAGCTTCAATGAGGCGATTGGAATTGATGGTGTAATCCTTACAAAAATGGACGGTGACGCCCGAGGCGGAGCGGCTCTTTCGATTAATAGTGTGACGGGAGGGAAACCGGTTGTTTTTATTGGAACAGGAGAAAAGCTAGGTGCGTTGGAACCTTTTCATGCCGAAAGGGTAGTTTCGCGCATGCTTGGCATGGGCGATGTGATGTCCTTAGTCGAAAAAGCTGAAACCGCATACGATCTTGAAGAACAAGCTAGACTCGAAAAAAAAATCAAGAAAAATGCCTTTACTTTGAATGACTTTAAAGATCAACTTAAGCAGATACAAAAGATGGGATCGATTCAGCAATTAATAGGTATGATTCCTGGCGCAAACAAATTAAAAGGTTTAGCTGTAGACGAGAGGGCTTTTGTTAAGGTTGAGGCAATTATTAATTCGATGACTCTTTCGGAACGGAATAAACATAATATCGTTAATTCTAGCAGAAAGCGCCGTATTGCCTTAGGTAGTGGGACAACAGTAAATGATGTGAACAAATTGCTTAAGCAATTTGTTCAGATGCAGAAGATGATGAAAAAAATGTCTTCAGGAAAAGGACGAGGTGGATTTGACTTAGGATCAATGATGGGTGGGCGTGGGATGAGTCCATTTGGATGATGTTTAAATGTCAAAATAAAGACAAAAAACACTTTAATAATTAACTTCAAGGAGGTAATACTTTGGCAGTTGTATTAAGAATGACTAGGCGTGGGTCGAAAAAAAAACCGTTTTATCGAATTGTGGCAGCAGATTCTCGTAGTCCTAGAGATGGGAAGTTTCTAGAAATGCTAGGAACGTATGATCCACTAAAAACAGAAAATAATATAAAAATAGATGCTGAAAAGGTAACTTCTTGGGTTAAGAAAGGTGCTAAGCCGAGCGATACAGTGGCGTCTCTTTTAAAAAAAGCAGGAGTTGAATAAGACTTTTTTAAAGTCTCCTCCGTATAAAACGTGATTTAGGAAACACTTGCCTTTTGTTTTTCAGGTTTCGGTTTAAGACCTGATCAAGTTATAAGCAGCCTAAATTTTGCGTGATTATGGGCAAGGACGATAACAATGAAAGAACTTATTTTGGTTATGGCCAGGGCTTTGGTTGACAAGCCTGACGAAGTAGAAGTTAGAGAAATTAAGGGTGGAATTACAGTAATTTTTGAACTTAAGGTTGCTAAAGAAGACTTAGGAAAGATAATAGGCAAGCAGGGGAAAACGGCTCAC
>JABGTQ010000237.1 GCA_018647025.1 Nitrospina sp.
GCGAGGAATACCATAAATAAGCACGTTCTAGTCTCAATTTTCATTGTCTCCTCCTTAAACGGCGGCTGTAAATTATTCAAATTTAAATAGTGGTCAGTAAAGATCAATTGTATGAAGAATAAACCATTCTTATTTACGCTTGCAAGTTTTTTAAAAATAGATAGGTATTGAAATTTATAGGTAATATTATGGGTTGAAAATAAAATTTTCTTAACATGTTGAATGTAAACAATATTTTAGAAAAAAGTGTTTCTATCTTTGGGCCAAGGCCTTATTTATCTAATAAGTTGTAACGATAGATATAAAACTACGAGATTGTCTTGAAGAGTACTTTGGTCAGTAATCGTTTTAATGGAGATTAAGTGACATTAGAGTCGGGAAAGTTTTACGCATGGCCGATAAGTAATTATGCAGTAGGTCAACTGCAAAACTTTTTTTCCAAAATCGCTTATATACCATGAAACATTATGAATGTGATGACTTATTCATAAGTTTAAAATGAAACATTTATTTAAAAAAGAATTTCAGATTATATTAGGGCTCATTATTTTTGCTGCAGCCCTTAGAATACCTACCCTAGGTAGTCCTCTCATTGAGGATGAAGCGATCTCTTTTAATCGCTACATCGATGTTCCTTGGCAGAAGCTAATTTTTTTCTACCAAGATACAAATCAACACACTCTTTTTCTTTTGATTTCAAAATTTTTTATTTGGGTTTTTGGTGAAACGGAAATTATTTATAGGCTTCCTTCTTTTTTGTTTGGAGTCTTATCAATTCCTTTAATGTATCGACTTGGACTGGTAATGAAGTTCTCCAGATCTGCCGCAGTACTTGCGGCTTTATTAATGACCTTGTCTTGGCCACACCTAAAGTATTCGATGGAAGCTAGAGGCTATGGAATAACAATATTCTTAGTTCTCCTAGTAATATTTTCAGCTATTCAGCTTTTAAACAATTCGCGTTGGGTTTGGGGGGGTGTTTTGATAGGTTCGGGATTTGCGATAACCATGGCACTCCCAAGTAATTTATTTTTTTTAGGCAGTTTGACTATATTTACGATAATGGGTGGATGGTTTGAGTCAGAGAAAAATAGGCTAAATTTTAAAAGATTATTTTGGATAGCCATTCCTCAACTAATAATGTTTGCTTTAATTGCGGTCTACTTTTTAGTCATTTATGAGCAGCTCAAATATGGAAAGGATATTCAGCCTCAATCTCTAGATGGAAAGAAAATTTTTGAGATTACTGAGCTGCTTGTTGCACCTTGGGGGTTCTTTATGTATTTATTTTTTACTATAGGTGCTTGGAGATTAAAAGAGGTAAGAGAAAGAATTATATTTGGGTCCGTTTTTTTAATTCCTATGATTCTGACCGTTATAACTGGAGTGGTAGGGTATGCTCGCATTTACATTTACTGGCTTCCTTTTATTTTTTTACTTTCTGCCTATGGGATGACCGAAGTAATTGTTTGGCTAAAAAATAAGACAGGGAAATTGGTTTATGGGTTAGGAGTAGGGGTGATTTTTTTCTTGGTTTTTTTGCCAGCTAAGAAAATTAATGAGTATTTTGAATCTCGGAATAACGGTTCTTTAGTTGTAGCAGGGCCCAATGTAACTATGTCCGAAGCAGCTAAAATGGCAGTTTGGGTTAACGAAAATATTTCAAAAAATAATCTTATTGTTATAAGTGTTGGTGGTCCAGAGTCAAGCGTGTTGAATAAGTATATGAATAAAAAAGTTCTGGAAAGAATGACTTACTTTTCTCGTGGCGGGATATTAGAAAAAATTATTTTTATTGCTCATCAAGATATGCCCCCAGACGAATATCCATTTATTCCTATGGTTCAGGAGCGAATACTAAGACTCCCTTCTAGTTTAGTTAACAAAATACACTCGATCGGTAATCTTGGCGTATATGAACTTAATTTAAAGGTAGAAAAATTAATTCCTCCTACTTTTGATCCAGACTACGAAGGCAAAATAGGTAACTCAAATATATCGAAAGTGAATATTCGACAAGTTGAAACACCCAGAGTGTTAGGAAAAAAGGCACTTCATATCGAAAATAACTCTGGGAATTCTATGGATATAATCTCACCTGTAGTCAAGGGCGTCGACATCACAGAAGACCACGCGTACCTTTTATATGTTTTTATTACAGATTTCCAACCATTTAAAAACGTATCTGTTCATCTTGCGGAAAAGGGAAACTGGCCTCCTTCTTTAGGATATTTAAATCCGCTATTGGGAATATTTACGGTGAAAGGGGAGGATACAGTTTGGAATATTTTTTATAGTTTATCCCCTTTGTCCAAGGGGAGACATTTTTTCCAGGAGCGGATTGGAATTCAAAAAGGAAATAACTATTACGACGGGTTGCAGTCATATCTCTTAACCCAGTGACAGCGTTATTTCATATCTAAAAGTAGAAAAATGGTGATAAATATTCCATCAGAAATAAAGTGGGTTTGAAAGGATAGTGATTATGCTAAATAATAGAAGGTTTAAATTTTTTATTGTCGCCGTTGGGATAATGCTATGGCTTCCCCCCCATGAAGTGATAGGGGAAGATACAGAGATAAAAAACCAACTGTCATATGTCTCTAAGATTGTGGGGGTAATAGAAGGGTCTCTTATAAAGATTGAAGGAAATGTTCGTTTTATAAAAAGGCAAGCAGAGAAGAGGATTGTCGAATCGAACGTGTCAGTAAAACGCCTAGATAACTTAGAAGAAAAGATTAAAAATACAGAAAATCTGCTTGGCACCATTGCATTAGAGGTTGCAAAAATAAACGAAAGTATGCAACGCACTGAAAAAAAAATGAAATATCTTTCTCGTAGAGCATGCAGCAATGCAATTTTATGCGAGCGAAAAAAATAAAGGATTTATCGTTTGACAACAAATTCGATTACTGTAGATGAAAGAATAATTAAACCCTGTCGAATTTTCTGTATAGGGAAAAACTACGTAGAGCACATTAGAGAATTGGGTGACTTTGATTCAACGCCCCAATCAAAAAATGAGAAACAACCAGTTGTTTTTATGAAGCCTACAACAAGCATTGTTTCGCTAGAAGAATCTATTCATGTCCCTTCACATGGAGATATTTTGCACCATGAAGTCGAAGTAGTGATTTTGTTGAATGGAGGAGGAAGAAATATTTTAGTCGATGATTCTTTCTCATATATTGATGGGGTGACACTTGGGTTAGACCTTACTTTGAGAGATGTCCAGATCGGATTGAAGAAAAAGGGGCACCCTTGGGAACTTTCAAAATCTTTTGACCAAAGTTCACCGCTGGGAACAATGCGTTCCTATGATGGTTCTTTTGATTTGTTCAATATTTCGTTTGCATGTTTTGTGAACGAAGAAAAACGTCAAGAGGGAAACACAAAAGACATGCTTTTCTCTATTCCAAAAATCATCTCTTATTTAAGTACTGTATGGAAATTGATGGCAGGTGACCTTATATACACAGGAACTCCCTCTGGCATCGGAGCTATAAAGTCTCAGGATAAAATCGTGTTAAATAGTCCTATTCTTGGGCGATTCGAATGGGATGTATTTTGACACACTGATTTTTGTTTTGAACTGTTAGTAACCGAGTTTGAACTATTTTGTACGGTATTTTGATGGGGCAAAAAGTGTGTTAAATTTTTAGTTTAAAAAGAAAAATTTTTGACTAGTTCTTTTTTTTGGATGAAAAAATTTGAGTAGATTGGCAAGCGAACCGTTGAGTAAAAACCAGTCCAATTGCGGTAGTTGCCCACCCGATGATTAGTAAGGAAAACCCCACTTTAGGATAGGCTAAGATATGAAGTCTTTGGTAGACTTCAATCAGTCCCAAAAAAGGTGGCAAATGCTCAGGGAAGGAATAGATCCTTTCTTCTTTGCTTGCACTTATTAGTCCAGAAAAAAACAAAGACTGTGACCATGTCATGCACATGGAGAACAGAATAATATAACCAAAGAGAATTTGAGTTATAGTTTATAAAAAATTATTTACCCAGATTTGATATAGGCTTAATCCTAAAGCAGCACTCATAGGGGCCGCTAGAATATGGAGATAAAACCCTGGTGTCCCTCGTCCTTCTCCTGTCAAAGCGATACGTACCAATATATGATAGCTAAGTCCAATTAGTATGGGTAGTGCTAACCAAGTAGGGAGCCACTCTGAAGATATTATCTTTCTGTGCCTAATATTTTGTAGATAAGCGTATACCACTAGAAAGAGCATAAAAATTATAGGGGTCAAAAATATCAACTGAGGTTTGACGAGTGACCAGCTACCTATCCACCCAAAGGTAACTGCAAGAGCAGCATTACTCCTAACCCATTGAAGAAAAGAAAAATTTATCTCAAGCCCATCCCATAGTCCACCTGCTTGTTTTAAAAATTTCAAATCAATATTTCCTGAAATAACTCCATATTGTACGTAGTTATTCCAATACCACCAACCGTTTGAAACAACTATGGCAACGATAATCAAACAGCAGAGTCTGGTTGTTTTTAAAAACCCAATTTCTCCTCTTAGGTTCCATTCACGAAATAGCCAGAAACTTAAGACTCCAAAGGTGATGGGTATAAAAATAACTTTGGTCAGGCAACCTAAACTAAGTAAGAACCCCAACAATAAAAAATGTTTGTAGCATGTTTTTTCAAGGGTAGTCATCTTTATGGAAACAAGCCAAACTAAGGATAACAATAAACAGCAAATGGAATCGTTACCTATGCGAGCCATATCTGAGAACCATGCGGGAAAAAAAAATGGCCATAATCCAGCTCCGATAGCCGCCCAGTTCCATAGATAGATTTTGTTACGCGAAGACTTTTTTTTTGCTAGCTCAAGGCATGTAAAAACTGAAACAACTAATCCCAACCAGGCAAATGTATAGGAGGTTATCCTAAGAATAAATATTTGTTTTCCCCAACTCAATTGTTTCGTCGCCAAATATATTGGTGAAAGTAAAATATAGTAAAGTGGTGGGTGTTGAGACTCCCAATTATGACCTCTTCCTGGAAAGTATTTTCTAGGGCTGTTCGTTGAATGAACAAACTCTTTACTATCTGAAAGCGATTCATCTGACTTTAAAAAAAAAGATTGGTAAGTTAATCTTTTTTTGGATGGAGTTTCCGAGAAAATTGCTTTAGGCACAGGAGCGTATTGGTAATACTTTTCAATATCTGTGGAAATTGGATCTTTGCCGTCTAGAGGAAGTTTTTTGCTATCTGCAACCTGCTGAATGTACGAAAAGTGAGCTGTTTCGTCAAACCCCTCCCAAATCGGCAATATAGCTATGTAGCTTGCACCGAGCAGGAAACTCCCAGCCAACAATAAGATAATTGCCGATACAAAACTATTAAATTTGAATAAAGGTTTCACTTGAGCTTTGATGCCTTTAAGTTAATATTATCCTGACTTATGAGTTTAAGGAAAAATAATAAGCTTCTGATATTAGAAAGCATATGAAATTTATAGATATTTAATACAACAGAGATTGTGAGAAAACTAAGAGTGTTAAACTACTTTATCCTGAAAATTTTTACAATAAAGTTGGGACTATACTTTTGGTTGACAGCAGTGTTTTAATGAACCTTTTCGGTTTATTAGTAAAATTTTTAAACTATTAATGTAATTGGTTTAGAAAATATTGTGGGCAGTCTTTTATAAACTATGTTTTGATATGGTTTGTGATGACAAACCAAAAAACTGTATCTTAAGATTCTTGTTTGTTGAGGAATCAATACGTAACGTTAAGTTAATGATAACTTGTTTAACATTTTTTTGGGTTACTTCCACTATTGTGAACCCAATGCCTGGAGAAATTAATTTCAATGATTTCCGCCAATTCAAAATCAGTGAAATAGAAGATCAAATAAAGCTTATACAAGAGGATCCTCTTGATGCAGTTGAATACTTTAATCTCGGCTTAGCTTATATGGGGATGGGGAGACACAGGCAAGAAATCAATTCTTACCTTGAGGCGATACGTCTTGATTCCAGTTACGCAAACGCGCATTTTAATTTAGCCATGGCCTACGATCTGTTAAAAGATGGCAAGGTTGCTATAAGTCATGCTAGAAAGGCGGAGTTTTTGTATGGGAAGAAGCGAAAACACCGTCAAGTACGTAAAGTACGTAGATATTTGAATATTTTAGACGAGAAGTATGGGGCTTATAGAAATAATTATCCACATTAGAGAGGGCCTTGACGGTTTTACAAAATGAGTACTTTGAATAGGTTCATTCTTAAATTAAGCAAATAAATAAGACCTGAGATTTATCATGATATGATGTTTTTCATGAAAAAAAATTTTGAGCCTTTAAAAAAACGTTTAAGAGAAATTAATAAGTTGCTGGATTTGGATGAGCAGGCTTATTTTGGGCCACTAATCGAGAAATTTTCAGGAGACACAGCAGAGTTTCAACGGATTATGCGTGATTTAGGAAAATTTGGACCAAAGATTTCCACTGGATCAAAGTTCGAAGTATACCGTGAAGTTCAGCACCTTTTTCAGAATGCGGCTCCAAAAAAATGATCATATATGACTTATGGCTGATTTAGCAGCGCATATTATTGTTCATGGTAAGGTGCATGGAGTATGTTTTAGGGCTTCGACACAGACTAAGGCCTTGGAATTTAACTTGACGGGGTCGGTTCGTAATTTATCTAACGGAACAGTTGAAGTTCATGCGGAAGGAAGTCGTGATTCAATTGAAAAGCTTATTAAATGGTGTCAAAAAGGGCCTCCCTTGGCCAAGGTTTCACGCTGTGATTTAAATTGGATAACCCCTAAGGTAATAAATGAGTTTAGGTTACTTTGATTTTTCTGACCCAAGCAAGATACAAAAGTAGCTGATATATTCACTCAAAACAAGCTTCTTAAAAATCGATTATTTTTGAGATTATTGGTTTGGTTCCATAAATTGAATTTCGATGTCCATTTCTTCTAACCCTCGTTTTACGATGAGTCTAGCCCTATCACCAATAACTAGCCTCTTTAGTTTATCTGTTAAGTCTTCAATGTCGATTAGTTTGATTCCATCAATAGCCAGTAATAGGTCGCCGTCTTTTAGGCCTGCGAGTTCTGCGTTAGAGTTTGCTGAGACCGATTTGATACGTACAGTATTTTCGCTGTTTTCCAAAAGCACTCCAAGTTTAACTTTATTTTCTGGAAGGACTTTATATTGAATTTTCCAGGCATAGTCTGCCGAGTAAAGAGGAATAGAAACGTGCTTTACATCCATCTCGCGATCTTCTAATTCAGGAGGAAGTTCTGTTACGGTTGGAAGAACTATTGAGTAAGAGTGAGGGACTCGACGAAATGCTCGTTTGGGTATTCCAAATCCATATTGCACGTGAAATCCCCCAGCCAAAATGACTAGCTTTGAATTTATGTTGCTGGGATTTTTCAAAAAATCAGCTACAGTCTGTGCCATTGTTTCTTCCCAAAGCAAAAGCATCCGATAGGGTTTTTCCATTGCTTGATGTCCACCAAAGATAGACATGGAAAAAGGGCGGTGATAACGGTCATTAAAATCTATTTTAGGGAGATCGTTTTGGCCAGGTTGGTCATTACCTCGAAATGTATCTTCAGTTTTTTTAGAAGATTTAAGGCCGATCAGTGGGATATGATTTTTATTTAAAAACTCAAATATGGATTTATATAACGCATAGCCGTTTCCCCAGTTTTTTCTGAATAAATTTTTAAATTGACCTGACGAAAGCTCTCCTTTGTTCCATTGGTTAAGGTTTTGTTGCGCAGAGCGACGAAACATTTCCATCCCCACTGAGATTTTTCCGGGGAATCTTTTTGCTAAATCCTCAATAATTTCTAGCTGTGCCCTGTGAGCCTCAATATTGTCATGTGTCTCTCCAATGTAGATTACTCTAGAAGAAGAAATAGCATTTTGCATTTGGTCGAAATTTACCTTTAAACCAGTAGGCAGATGGAGAATCTCACCATTTTTTAAATCATTAAGAGGTAGATAAGGAGACCCAGAGTGGGGGACAGCATATTCTTCTGCAAATGCTATATTATTGGTAGACAAAGAAAATAGCAGAAATAAAACTAAAAAAACCCGCATGGTAAGAGTCATATTTTGGTAAGACTAGCAGTATATTGTTTTAGTAAAAAATATTATTAATCTAACTTAACATATATGGAAAATTATAATCATTTGGATAAAAATAAGTTATAAATTGGCTTCAGAAGGGTTGACTTATTTAATATAATCATTCAAAGTCAGGGTACCGAACTGTATTGCAATGGAATTATTCAGCGCTGTTTTTTATGTATTTTATTTTTCAGGCTATTCTTTTAAGAAGGGAGGGGATATTTTTTGGAGGTTACCGTATATCAGAATCAAGTAGAGAGAGCGTTAAAAGTTTTAAAGCGACAGTTAACTAAAGATGGATTGCTTAAAGAGCTTAAACGCAGAAGATTTTACGAAAAACCGTCGCTTAAAAAGCTACGAAAACAAAAAGAAGCAAAGAAAAAGCGGAAAGCGGCAATGAGGCGATCAAATTCAATATTCAGGATGTAGGTGCAATGAATAGCGGATGTTTATTACCGGATGAGTTTTTTGACTCATCCGGTTTTTTATTTAGTTTTTGTCTTAGTGCTTCATAAAAGACTATCGCTCCAGCAGCCGAAGCATTGAGGGAGTTTACTGAATTTGCCATTGGGATTGATAGCGTAAAGTCACATTTTTTTTTGAGAAGAGGACGAACTCCTTTCCCTTCGTTCCCAATCAAGAGAGCGACAGGCATATCAAATTTAAAATCATAGCAGGACGTTGTTCCTTCAGGATCGATTCCCACGATCCAGAATCCAGATTTTTTTAATTCTTCCATAGCGTTGGAAAGGTTGGTAACCCAAGTGATCGGCAGGTTTTCTATGGCTCCAGAAGAACATTTGGCGACCGTTTCATTTAGTGGGGCGGCACGATGCTTGGGAAGGACCATTCCTTGAATGCCCATCGCAGCCGCCGAACGAATTATAGCTCCAAGGTTATGAGGGTCTTGAATCCCATCAGAAATAACTAGAATGGGGTTCGTTGATTTTTCAAGTGCCTTAGAAATTAGCTCATGCAATCCTACAGTTTCTTTTATGGAAAAATATCCAATTATCCCTTGATGGACATAGGAACGGTATCTCTTTTTAAATGCTTCTTTAGGAATAGACTCGATTAGGATATTTTTTGATTGTATTAGTGCTATTAGAGCCTGTAGACGGGGGTTGATTTTTCCATTTTCAACAATGATTCGAAAACATATTCGTTTAGATACCTTAAGAGCCTCTGTGATTGGATTTATGCCGTATAGAATATCAGCTTGGTCTTTGTTGTGCATAATTTTGGTCAAATAGAATTTAAGGTTAATAAATAAACCCCTACGTCGTATTTTAGCTACCTTTAAAGTGTTTAGGATGGAACTCGTTGAAAGATCTATTGCTTTATGCTATTTATGCTGATGCTTGGATTACTTCATATATTTTAAATGACGAGTAAACGTATCATATTCCCTCTATATTTTCTCCAAATTTGAAGTCCTTGCAATTTTAACGGCGATACGAATTTAAAGTTGTCTAGATTGATTTGCCCAACCTATTAGCTTATGACTATTCCATTTAATAAAAAAATAGCAGTTTATGTGTTCGGAGGGTTCGTTATTTTTAGTTTTGTCACACTGATTATTGTCTATATTCAATTAAAAGACTTAGATAATTTTAAAACTTTAGTGGTAGAAAAAATTGAGGAAATAACTGGTAGAAAGGTTTCTGTCGGCAAGGCTGAGCTTGGGTTTGAAAAGGGAATAAGTATTAATTTAGAACAGCTTTCAGTTTATTCCCGTGATGGTAAAAGCCAAGATTTTTCATCTAAAAATGTTTGGTGCGTCATTAAATTATGGCCATTGCTGAATAAAGAAATAGAGATAAAGCAATTTATTCTAGAGGGTGCCTCTATTGAAGTTGTTCGTGACGTGCAAGGAAAATTTAATTTTGGAAATTCGTTGTCTTTATTGACTGGAGAAACTTCTAGCCGTTTATTAAAGTTGCTAGGAATTGGTCTAATGCATCAGGTTTCCGTTTTGGATAGTAAAGTAAGGTTTCGAGACTATTATGTTGTTTCAGGTTCAAAACCTATCTCCACCTTAATAGATAGTATCAAGTTAACTATCAACCAACGGGTTTTACAAAATAAATTATCATTAAATCTGAGCGGAAAAATTCCAAATAAATATCAAACAACAGTATTTAAGCTTTCAGGGGATATTGATAGTTTTGAAAATTTAAAAAGAAACGAACCGATTCCTATGCGAGGAAAGATTAAGCTAGACCAGCTTTATCTTGGTCAGTTGAGGCCTTATTTGAAAAATATATTATCTAATGTTCCTAATGACACAAAATTATCATTTAAAAGCGATATTTCAGGAGCGTTAGGGGGCAGTCTATCTGCGAATGGTGGTTTGAAATATTCAAGTGCGGAGAAGAGACCGTCCCTTAGCACGTTAGGTTCTCTGGGCCAAGGAGAGATAGAATACACTTTGCAATTGGATAAGGATTCTATAGAGATTCAAAGCTTAAAAGCTCGGTCAGGCCAAAGTAGTTTTTCAGGAAATGGTGAGTTGTTTGGGTATCAAACGAAAGATCCTAGACTTTCTTTTACTCTTCAATCCGATGAGTTTAAAATAGAAAAATCGCACCTTAACTTCCCGTTAATATTTTTCCCTGAGACCCTTCAAAAAAAATTAAATAAATTTTTTAACAACGGCACATTAGGAATCAAGTCTCTCAGGTTTGAGGGTTCACTTGAGCAGTTAAAAAATTTAAACTCAGATGAGAATAAGAATCGAATTGCAACTAGAATATATTTTAGAAACATGGATTGGCGTTCTCCTTTACCTCTATTAAAAGGAGTTACCGGGTCCTTTGACTATAAAAATGGTGATGGTTTTGTTGAAATTCTGAAAGCTAGGTACGAAGGTTTTCCTCTGAATAATATTAAGGGAACGGTGTCGAACATAATGAAGAAACCGTTGTTAGATCTTTCTATGAACAGTGAACTTGACTTAGGGGAATTAAATCGTTTTTTAAAAAAAATAATTAAAGGACAATCATTTGAAAATATTATTGATGATTATCAAGAAGTAGAAGGAAAAGGTTTGATTGAAGCAAAGCTTCAAGGTCCATCAAATGACAAAGACAAGGTTTCAATTGAGGCTATTCTATCTGCAAAAAATGCTTCTTTTTTTGATGCTGAGCTCCAATCACGAGTTAAAAATTTCAACGGGAAATTGCATTTTAATTATGTTCCGTTAAATACCCAAAAACGGGGAAAATCATCTATTCCAATAGTTGAAGCGAAAAAACTCTCGGGAGATTTTGGCAAAAGTAAATTTTATAATATGAATGGAAAAATTCTAAGGCAGGGAGAAAAGATCATCCAAAAAATAGAAGCTGTGTATCGATTAAACGCAGCCGAATTATCTAAAGTTATTTCAGATATTGATTTTAGAGGCCCTGAGTTTTCGTTGTTAAAACAAGCAGAGTTTGAAAAAGGGGACGTGGAAGTTCAATACAGAAGTTTAATGGATTTTGATAAACCTGATAAGAAACAGTCTTGGGGGGAGATCAAGATTAAAAATATATCAATAACGCATTCTACTGATTTTCAGCCTATATCTAGACTCGTTGGAGAAATTTCATTTGGGGACGGGCGTATTGATATTAAAAGAGCGGAAGGGTTGTATGGCGGTTCGCCTATGTCGTTGAAGGGACAAATGATTCCAAAATTAGGCTCCCTTATAGATTTTGATGTGAGTGCTAATTTAACTAATTGGACACAAGCGAATTTGAAAGGAATCCCTTATCTTGAAAACTTCATTTTTTCAGGACAGTCAAATTCAAAAATTAAAATTTTAGGTAATCGTGATTCTTTTAAATTTGAGAATAAGCTAGAGTTAACAAAAACAGGTTATGAGTTAAAAGAAGTTATTTTGAAAAAGGAAAATATCCCTAATACAGTAGAAATGGAAGGAACCTATTCGAAAAAAAGTGGGATTTCATTTGATCAATTTAAATTTACTGTGAATGGCAATAGTTTGACAGGTGAAGCCAAACTCAAAAATTTCTCCAATCCAGTATATTCCATTTTACTTGATGGGGTTGGGTTTGAAACTAATGAAATGAAAACTATGACCAGTTTTTTTAAGAGTAACACAGATGGTAAGGTAGATTTTCATATTGCAGGACAGGGTAATCTGAATAATCTGGAAAGTTCCTTTTTTAAAGGGTCAGCTGTTTTAAAAGATCTTGTTTTTAAATGGGAAGACAGGAAACATCCATTTACCATAAGTGCAGATGTTCGATTTTCAGGAAATACTTATGAACTTTACTCCGGTAGAATGGAGTCTGGGCGCTCCAAAATTTTGTTTCGCGGAAAATATAAAAATGAGGAACAACCTGAACTTCTATTAAAGTTGACAGGGAAAACTTTGATAGTTGATGAATTAATTTCTAATAAAAAAAATGAAGATAAAGATGAAGTTAACTTGAAAAAATTATTCGAGACCTCTCACTTACTTTCTAAGGGAAAAATTAAAATAAAAGTTGATCTTACACAACTAGATTATAAATGGCTTACGCTTGAAGATGTTTCAGGAACCTTTTTACTAAAAGATAAAGAAATTATATTTGATAGGTTTCGGATAGGTTCTAAGAATGAGATCGAAGGGCAAGGGAAGTTTTCAGTTGAAAGTTCTGATTCTATTAGTTTTGAAACCCGCCTGAAGGCCGATGAAATACCGACAAAATCATTTCTTGCCATGTTTGGTAAGCACTTTAAGAACGGATTGACCGGAAAATTTAAAAGCTTAAAATTAACCCTTAAAAGTCGTGGACAAAAGTTTTCCGAAAATATTCGGAACCTAAATGGAAAATTATCTTTCCACTTGGCTAATGGTGAGATTGATACAAAAAAATTACATAAAGGAGTCGTTAGCTTATTTGATCTCGAGCAACTCTTAGAAACTAAAAACGAAAAAGATGGAGATAAAGAACCTTCTAAATATGAGCGTATATCGGGTGACTTTGTATATACGGGTGGTATAGCAGAAACGAATAATTTAGTCTATGAAACAGACCAGCGCAAGAGTGCTATCGCTGGAAAGTTTGATTTAAACGAACTTAAGATGGATACAGAAGTAGGGGTGGCTCATTTGCCTGGTTTGGACAAGCTCCTTAATCAGATTCCAATAGTTGGAAGCATTCTCACGGCAGGAGATGAGGGAAGTTTAATTAAAACTTATTATGATGTTAATGGGCCATTTGATAATCCTGAAGTTACGGCTATTCCTTTTACCTCTCTTAGTAAAAAATTTATGGGCCTTTTTCAGGGAGTTATTCAAAGTTCGGAAGAAATTCTAAATTTACCTGAAAAAATAGGTGGAGGTGAAATTACTGATTAAGCTAAGCTGTGAGAAAAGTTTACTTTGGACTGATCTGAGTAATATAGAACTCCTGAGGAGATTTCCCTAGGTGTGTTGCCATTCCCGCGGTAATAGCTGAAATAATATCAGGGGTAACAGTAGTGCTTGCTGAAGAGTGTTGAGGCGGTGCCTGAGCGGATGATTTTGTTGCAGGTGGCTCCTGGTAGGGTAATAGGTAAACTAATAATTTGATGGTGAATATTAAAATTATCAGTACGGTAAAAATCACTGAAATCGCAATTAAGGAAACGGCCAGAGATGTTAGAACTATTGGATCCATATTCTTTATTTAGGTAAAGATGAAATAGTTGCAATTATATTCGTTGAAATCTCGGCATGATTTGAGCCAACCATTGGATCGCCAAAGAGTGATATGAAAACGCCGGCTGCGACAGCACTCCCTATGACTCCTGCTACATTAGGTCCCATAGCGTGCATGAGAAGAAAGTTTGACCGATCTTCGTCAGCACCTACTTTTTGAGAAACGCGCGCTGCCATAGGAACTGCAGATACCCCTGCCGAACCAATCAAGGGATTTATTTTCCCCCCTGAAAGTTTAGACATGATCTTAGCAAAAATAACACCACCTGCTGTGGCGACACAAAATGCGAGCAAACCCAGAATGATGATTTTCATTGTTTCTAGCCGCAGAAAAGATTCGGCGGTCATAGATGAGCCGACTGCTAGTGCCAATAAGATAGTAACTATATTAATCAAGTGAGTTTCAGCAGTTTCATGAAGTCTGGCGGTTACTCCTGATTCTCGAAATAGATTTCCCAGCATTAGCATTCCAAGTAAAGGAGTTACTCCTGGAAGCATGAGGCAGCAAACGATAGTTACAGCAACTGGGAAAATAATTTTTACGGTTTGCGAGATTGGTTTTAACTGCTCCATTTTAATTTTTCTTTCCTCGGCCGTAGTCAACCATCTCATGATTGGGGGTTGAATAAGTGGAACCAGGGACATGTAAGAATAGGCAGCGACGGCTATCGGAGCCAAAAGATGAGGTGCGAGCTTAGTGGCAATAAAAATCGATGTTGGGCCATCAGCACCCCCAATAATACCAATGGCGCTCGCTTCCTTAAGATCGAACCCTAAAAATACGGCTCCAACGAGTGTTGTGTAAACTCCTATCTGTGCAGCGGCTCCAAGCAAAAGGGTTGTTGGATTTGCCAATAGGGGACCAAAGTCCGTAAGTGCGCCTACTCCTAAAAAAACTAAAGGCGGCAAAATTTCATGTTTTACACCTTGATAGAAAAAATTCAAAAGTCCGCCAGAGTCAGTGCTCGCCATCATGCTGAATGGAAGGTTAGCTAGAAGACAGCCAAACCCTATTGGTAAGAGGAGTAGTGGCTCAAATTTTTTCCAAATGGCAAGATAAAGCAGCACGCAAGCAACGAGGATCATTGTCCCATCTCCAATGGTTAGACTGGAAAATCCGGTGGATCCTATAATTTTGGTTGCGGCATTGCCGAAAGTT
The DNA here is from genome assembly GCA_018647025.1 of Nitrospina sp. Taxonomy (GTDB): domain Bacteria; phylum Nitrospinota; class Nitrospinia; order Nitrospinales; family VA-1; genus Nitromaritima. The sequence goes on from JABGTQ010000237.1 coordinate 14,974, forward strand.
AGTTCCATAAGTCGATAAATTTATAATTTAGCCGATGATCAATAAGTTGTCATCAGTATTAACTTTTTGTCCTTCTTGAACCTGAACAGAACTGATGGTACCGCTTGCAGTGGCATGAACTTCGGTTTCCATTTTCATGGATTCTATAATTATGACAACATCTCCTTCATTGACCTGATCACCTACAGCTACTTTAAGAGCAAATACAGAGCCAGGAAGAGGTGAGGTTACAGATATTCCATGGGCTGCAGGAGTAGCTGAAACTGCTGGAGGTGTAGCGGATAAAACCTGTTGAGGGGTTCCTCCTGAACTTACTTGTACGGAAAAGGCTTGCCCATTGACATTTACTGTATATGTAGCACTACCAGCTATAGGAGTTGCTGGGGTCGAGGGCGTAGTTGAAATTTTTTGAGCTGGGGTTATAGTTTTCTCGTTTGAAGGAAATCCCAGTTCTCTTTGTTTAAAAAATTCTAATGCAACTTTAGGGAAAAGAGCATACGAAAGCATATCTTCTTCAGTAGTGCACTTTCCCTTGCAGTCTTTGACAACTTGATCCCACTCAGGTTCAAGAAGGTCTGCAGGACGACAATCAATAACTTCTCCATCTTGTGTCACCTTTGCTAGTAAATCAGGGTCAAGAGATGCTGGTAGTTTTCCGTATTTACCAAGTACGCATTCACGGGTTTCTTTAGTAATTAACTTGTACCTCTCGCCAGTTAAAATATTCAAAGTAGCTTGTGACCCAACAATTTGGCTTGTAGGTGTCACTAGAGGAGGGTAGCCCATATCCTTTCTAACTCGTGGAACTTCTAAAAGAACATCTTCAAGTTTATCAAGGGCATTTTGTTCTTTCAATTGATTTTCCATATTGGAAATCATTCCGCCAGGGATTTGTGATTTAAGAATATTGATATCCACACCATTAAAATTGCTTTCGAATTCCGCGTAATTTCCCCTCACTTCACGAAAATAATTCGAAATCTCTTCTAATAATTTCAAGTCAAGACCAGTATCTCTGGGCAAACCTTTTTGTGCTGCGACAATACATTCCGTCGGATAATGTCCAGTCCCCATAGAAAGACTGGAGATAGCGGTGTCCACCATATCCACTCCGGCCTCAATGGCAGCTTGAAGGTTCATTCCGACAAGTCCCGTTGTAGCGTGTGTATGCAAATGAACGGGAGCATCAACCGAATTTTTAATTTCTCGGATTAGAGTTTTAGTTACTTCAGGAGTAAGTAAGCCGGCCATATCCTTAATACAGATAATGTCCGATCCCATATCAACTAGCTGCCGAGCCATTTTTATGTAAAGCTCAGTGCTATGGTATGGACTGACTGTATAGCTGATACAACCTTCTACGGTTTCACCGCACTTATTTACTGTTTTGATAGCGGTTTCAATATTTCTCAAGTCGTTAAGGGCATCAAATATTCGAAAAATATTTATCCCAACATCAACGGATTTTTTTACAAAACGTTCAACTATATCATCTGCGTAATGTCTATATCCGACACAGTTTTGTCCTCTTAGTAGCATTTGAAAAGGTGTGTTGGGAATTACTTTTTTTAATTTACGTGCCCGTTCCCAAGGATCTTCGTTGAGAAAGCGTAAGCAGGTATCAAAAGTAGCCCCTCCCCACATTTCTAAAGAGAAAAACCCCACTTGATCAAGCTTTTCTCCGATTGGTAGCATATCTTCTGTACGCATTCGGGTTGCCAGCAAAGATTGGTGAGCATCTCTAAGTACTAGCTCAGTAACTTTTAATGGTGAACTTGTATCCATGGTTAAAAATCCTAAAAAGGGTACTCCCTCTGAAACTTGGGAAGTGGTTTATAAAGAAAGAAAGCAAATTGTATAGATGTCTAAGCCTGATCAATATTTCATACTTTAGCTTAATCATTTTATAAGTGGGAACCGAAAAAGATTAAGGTAATAATTATATAAAATCAAATTTTATTTACGCCACGCCATAGGTAAAA
>JABGTQ010000238.1 GCA_018647025.1 Nitrospina sp.
ATTTTTTCAGCTAGTGACTGTGCTAGCTCATCAGTACCGACAATTAGAACAAAGCGAATATTAAATCCAAGTGATCGAATTTTTTTAAGAACGATACGAACAAACAAATGTGAAATAATCATCAAGGTAATAACCAAACAAAAGAAATAAACCGCCACAAATCGAGAAAAAGATTCTTCGCGGTAAAAAAATGTTGCCGCAGTTAAAATAAGTATAGAAAAAAATACTACTTTAAAAATTATCAGAAATTCATGGATAAAACTTTTTCCTCGGTGCGGTTGATATAACCCGAATATTCGAATACTGGACATGAAAACTATCCAAACGAGAATCATGGTTTTTAAATAAATTTCTAATTCAGGAATTGTGTGGCGAGGAGGTGGTCCTAATGAGGTATTAAAGTGTATATAATAAGCTGACAACCAAGAAAAACAGATAACTATAGTGTCAAAAAAAATTGCTAGGGTAAGAAATAACTGGCCATGTTTCTTCAGCATCTATGTTTTTTAAGTCTTTCCTTAATAAACTTTTTCATTTTGTCTGTGTATATAGACACATCAAACTGAGCTGCGTGTCTTTGTATTTTCTCCGCATCAAATTGAGGCTCAATCAATTCAAAATGATGAATTGCTCTGATTAAATCTTCGGAAGTTTGCTCGTAAAAAAAGACTCCTGTAGGATTAGTTGTCTTATTTTCGGGAATTCCAGTATCGGACTTCCAAGTCTTTCTGTCTGGAACAACTGTTTCTAAAGCACCACCTCGTCCTAATGCAATCACAGGACTTCCCATAGCTTGCGCTTCTAAAAGAGTGATACCAAAATCTTCCTCTCCACAAAAAACGAAAGCTCTACAGTTCGCATAGTGCTCTATAATTGACAAATCATCTAACCATCCCTCAAAGCGGATATTAGAATTAGCCATTCTTCGTAAAGAATTAGAGTCCTGACCTTCGCCAACAATGACGAAATGATAACCTAATTTATTAAACGCTTCAACCGCCAAATCAACTCGTTTATAGGGAGCAAATGCCGAAACAATTAAAAAATATTCATTCTCATTATGGCCACTTGGTTTAAATCGTTGCGTGTCTACAGGTGGATGTATAACTGTCGCCTCCCTCTGATAATATTTCTTAATACGTTTTTGAACGTGACGGGAATTAGCAATATAATGATCTACTCGGCTACTTGTTTTAGAGTCCCATCGCTGAAACCATGGCCTTAATAACTTCATAATTACCCAAGGAATAAGACCCGATTTGGTTATGCAAAAATATTGATCAAACTGATCCCATATATAACGCATTGGAGTGTGACAATAGCAAATATGAAGACTCCCTGATCTTGGCTTGACACTTTTTGCTACACAATGGCTACTGCTTATAATAAGATCATATTTTTGAAAATTAAACCTTTCTATAGCCAATGGCATAAGTGGTAGATAGTAACGATACTTTGATTCAACAAATGGAAGGTTTTGAATGAATGATGTATGAATTGAATGTGACTCTATAGTTGAAGAAACACTACCTGGAATATGAAGGAGAGTGAATAAATCGGCAGAAGGGTAGAGAGTGCATAATACTTCAAGACACTTCTCTCCACCACGCATTCCTGTAAGCCAATCATGAACAATTGCTATTTTCATTTACAAACCAAAATTAAAAAGGCGATAAAAAAACTACCAGAAGATTTTCTACTGGAATATTTTCTTATCGCCTTTTAAACTTTCTAGAAGCTTATTAATGTCACTGGATATCTTTCAGCTGCTTTAAAATTTTTCCTCGGACTTCAGACGGGGGATTATTCTTAAGAGCCGATTGAAGAATCTCTACAGCACGACTACTTTCACCCTTGAGAGAATAAACTCGACCTAGCATAAATCGTGAATCATGAACTTTATTACCTCTTGGATAAGAATTGATGACAGTTTCAAATTGAGTTACAGCATCCTCATACATCTCTAGTTTTACATAATTACTTCCAATCCAATAATCAATATTATCCTTTAATCGATGAGGAGGATTAGCTAATGAAAAACTCTGAAACTGAAGAATAGATTCATCATAGTTACCAGCTCGATAAGATGCTAGTGCCTTATTATATTGTGGCGGAGTACTTACACTTCTGCGACCGGATATTCCTCGTGCACGAGAATTACTTCTTTTTACAGATCTTATACGATTTATTTCATCATTTAGGCGAGCTACTTGAAGTTTAAGTTCTTCAACTTCTGGCTCTAGATACTCAGATTGTCCAGATAAAGCTGAAAGGCTGCCCTCTAATTTTTGTTCGGCCTCGTCAATTTTTGGTTCGAGAGTTCTAAGAACCTCTTCTAATTCACTCACTTTACTTATTAGTGCTTCTTGCTGAGTTTGTAGAGTACCGACATCCATTTTTAGCTCGTTTTTATCTGAGCGCTGATCAATACTAGCAAAATCATCCTTGCCTTCTCCTAAAGCTTGATCATCATCGAATGCAAAGTCATCATCGGAGCTATTCTCACCTTCACCAAAAAAATCATCCTCGCCTTCTCCTAAAGCTTGACTATCATCATCTTCAAAAGGAAAATCTTCTTCAAAAGCGAGGTCATCATCGTCATTTGATGTCCATGGAATATAGCTGCAACCACCTAAAAGCATTGAACCTGCAACTATTAAAACCATAAACATTCTTAAGATTGGGTTTAAAATGGGCATAAATTTAGTTTCTTTATTGATTTCAGTCATCTTAATAGGCCTTGTCAAGAAATTGTCAATTACTACTCTTTAAATATTGTTTAAAGCAAGCTTCATGCCTAAAAATAAGAAACATCAACTTTAAAAATTTTAAATTATCAATTTATATACGAAAATCACAATATATCATTAATATAGATTAGTTTTATATCGATAAATCAAAGCTTTAACATTAGAAATATTTTAATAAAAAAAAATCAATGGCCTTTAAAGCTTTATACATCTAGATTACATCCTGTGAAAGTTTTAACCAATTAAAAA
>JABGTQ010000239.1 GCA_018647025.1 Nitrospina sp.
TGTCTTCATTAACAAAATATTTTAAAAAGAAATTATTTATCATTATCACTAGTATTTTCAGAAAAAGCCCTTCTTTTACGGAGAAGTTCCCTATGAAGATTTTTATGGGCTATAAATTAATCTCTCCCATGAAGCCAGTAATAATTATTAATTATAAGCATACTAACTTCAGGTAATTCTAGATTGGAAGTATTCTGTTCTTTTTTAAGTGACCCTCCAATTCCATATAAATATAGGCCTTGTGCAATATTTAAAGGTACAACAAATTGATCAATAAAAGACATCTGGGGATGAGTTTCAGTTTTATCATTGATAAAAATAGGATGAAAGTTTTTGTACGCAACGTTTTTACTTATTGGTTTACCCCATTGGAGTTTATGCTTGGCTAAAGGATGATTATAAAATTTATCTAAATCTTGCCAATCATCTACATGAAGAAGTAGTAAATCCCCTCCTTCTACATCTGATAATGTTTTGGATACGGGTTGTGGAGTTGGAAATCTAGTTTGGGGTTTTGTGAACATTGGTATTCCTGTAGAAGGAATTGGCGTCTCCAAGGATACTATAAATCGGTCTTCTACCGAGGCCAGGTCACTTCTCAAGGTTGGTGATATTACTATTTTAGACTACTCTGATAATAGATTTGATTTAGTTAACTGTAGCGAAACTTTGGAGCATATCCCGGAGAGAGTTTTTCTGGATATTATACGAAGTCTGCATAGGGTCAAATCGATGGTTAATTTTAAACATTTGTCTTTGGCCAGAGAAGAACGCAAGATTAGATTTAACACATATTAGTTTGCACTTTAAAAGTCATCTCTGAATCTTTCTGTCCGTATCTAGAAGGAAGTAACAAATTTTTTTAAAGCACATCATTAATACTCGCTAAAATTTTATCTTTCAAATCATTCCAATTTGCTTCAGTTTTTTTAGTAACGGATATAAATCCACCCTCCACTTCTGCCATTATAAATACGCTAGCAACCTCGGCGTTTTCAAAAATTCTAGCTGCTACTGGAGAATCTTTTGCTTCTTCCATGTTGTTAAAAGTTTTGTAACCTGATTCGACAATCTTTTTGTTTACGCTAAATTTTAAAGCATGCTCATTTGGGGTTTTAGTAACATTTACTGTAACAGACATAGGTTTTAAGCCTCCTCATATTTGATGACATCAACGGGACAACCTTTAGCGGCTTCCCTAATTTTTTCTTCAAAAGCTGAATAATCCACCCCTTCTATTACTGTGGCAACTTCCTTAGCTTTAAAGACCTCTGGACAACTATCTTCTGACATACTTCATGAAATGCAGCCTTCCTCAATCCATACAAGCGTAATAGCCATTGTTCTCATCTCCTTTTATTTCAACCCAGTAACAAAACTACCTTACTATATGTCAAACATGACATATAAATTAATTCATAAAAAATAATTTTGATCTCGTTGTCTTAATTCTAATCGATCTTCCTGCAATTAGAGTAATTAAATAAGTATTTTTAATATTTTATTTACTACCTAAGTTTTGCTATATGTTTGCATGATATATAATGGCAGAAAGCATAGAAAAACTTCAGCGTAGATAAAAAAAATTTGAGTTGCACGAAATCCTGCAAAAAAAAGATCTCACATTAACTCCATTGGTTCCTCCTTTATTTAAGTTGTTTTGGGGATTATACTCATATTGGTTACTCACCTTGCCTACTAACAACAACTAGCATACAATACCTTTATATTTATAGATTTAGAGGTAGTTATGTGTACATTAGACTAATAGCTTTGCTTTTATTAACATCTGGTTGTTCACCTAATATAATCCTTGGACAGATCAATCATTGGGTAATGCAGTCTTACTTGAATAGTGAATGAAGCAAAAAAATACTGTGCAAAAAAAGGTAAAATTCCAGATATGGTTTTCAAAGACGGATCGACATATTTTTCTAAACTTGAATGCGCAGATAAATGATATTATTGAATTCTTAATTAGCAAAATCGCAAGCAAAATTCTAAATACTAAACCTATTTAATGATTTCTTCATAACTCCCCCACCAAAAGGATCAGATTGTAGCATCAACCACAGAATTAAATTCTGATTAGTATTGAGTTTTATAGTTTTTGTTAATTAGTATAGGACCTGATTATGAGTATTTTTTTTACAAAAATGAGTGGTAGTGGGAATGATTTTATTATTATTGATAACCGTGAATTAATAATCGAAACTTCTGCCAAGCGTGATCTTGTAAGTAAAATTTGTATTCCTAAGATTTCCGTGGGTGCTGATGGGGTTATTTTTATTGAGAACTCTGAGAAAGCTGATTTTAAATGGGATTTTTATAATGGTGACGGCAGTTCTGCCGAAATGTGTGGAAATGGAGGACGTTGTGTTGCCAGATATGCTTATGAAAAAAATATTGCGCGTAAAAAAATGTCTTTTGAAACTACAGCCGGAATTATAAAGGCGGAGGTTAAGGAAAATATCGTTAATATTAAACTGACTGCTCCCAAAAATTTACAAAGAAACCTCGATATAATTTTGAATGAGAAATCGTTTCGGGTGGACTTCCTCAATACGGGCGTCCCACATGCTATAGTTTACACTCAAGATATAATGAATGAGGATGTTTGCGGGGTTGGGCGAGAAATCCGATCGCATTCAAGATTTTCTCCGGCAGGAACAAACGTTGATTTTGTGCAGAAGCAAGGAGAGAGTGAGCTGCGAGTGCGGACTTACGAGCGTGGTGTAGAAGATGAAACTCTTGCTTGTGGAACGGGAGTTGTTGCCTCTTCTCTGTTGGCTAATCTTGCTGGAATGGTGCAACCACCTGTTCGCGTTCAAACTCAGAGTGGAGAAGTATTGACAGTTGATTTTCAAGCAACCGACGGAAGCGAAAATTTTGGGGAGGTTTTTTTGGAGGGACCCGCAAAATTTGTTTTCGAGGGAACACTTGTTGAAATATGATGAAGCTTACAGCGGTCATAAGTGTTAAGACTAATTTAAAAGTCGGCGGAATTTTATTAATTAAGCAAGGTGTATTGGAGAATAAGTAATGTTTGAAGGGGTTTATGTTGCTATTGTTACACCATTTAAAAATGGAAATATAGACGAAGAAGCCTTGCAGCGATTGATTGACTATCAGATTGCAGGAGGAGTCGATGGTGTTGTTCCCTGTGGAACAACAGGGGAATCAGCCACATTAAATCACGAAGAGCATGATCAAGTTATACGGATTGCAGTAGGTGCTTGCAAGGGAAAGATTAAGGTTCTTGCCGGGACAGGTTCTAATTCAACTCATGAAGCTATTGAACTGAGTCAAAGTGCTAAAAAAGCCGGAGCCGATGGATTACTTCAGATTACACCGTATTATAATAAGCCAAACCAAGAAGGTTTGTATCAGCATTTTTCATCAATTGCGGGGAATATTGATCTCCCAATTATTCTTTACAATGTGCCGAGTCGAACCTCTGTCAATATGTCCCCTGAA
>JABGTQ010000240.1 GCA_018647025.1 Nitrospina sp.
CAACAAGCTGAAGCGGATTCGATGTTGAATACTCCTCCGACGTATACGCTCTATTTGGCGGGTTTGGTCTTCAAATGGCTGAAAAAACAAGGGGGGCTTTCCGCTATGGCAAAATTAAACGAAAACAAGGCCAATAAATTGTATGCCGCTATTGATAATTCAATTTTCTATAGTAATCCCGTGGAAAAAGCTTCGCGGTCTTGGATGAATGTGCCATTTGTGTTGGCCAATGCCGACTTAGACAAGAAATTTTTAGCAGGTGCTGAGGATGTTGGGTTAACCACCCTAAAAGGTCATCGTTCAATCGGAGGAATGCGAGCGAGTATCTATAATGCTATGCCTGAAGTTGGCGTTGATGCTCTGATTGATTATATGAAGGATTTTGAAAAGCATAAGGCCTAAGAGTTATATTTTGATCTATGGCTATTTATGTTATTTGTCTGATTCATTGATGTCATCATCGCTATTTCAGCTTTAGAAATGGTGCTAAAAAAATGGGACATCATGTCACTTTAGGGAAAGGTGTCTCGGCAGCACAAGAGATTCTGTTGGAAGGTTATTGATTTTTGTTCAATACGTGTAATGAAATATCTTTATCATAAAACAACCTAACGTAATTATCTTTATAAAAAATATATAAATTATGGGAGTTATAGAATGAAAGTTCTTGTTGCAGATAATCTTTCAAGCTTAGGAGTCGACATACTCAAACAAGAGTCCGGAATCGATGTGGACGTCAATACTGGTTTGCCCAAAGAAGAACTGATAAAGATAATTTCTTCTTATGAGGGACTAATCGTCCGCAGTGCAACCAAGGTTACCTCTGATGTAATCGAAGCGGCCACAAATCTTAAAGTTATCGGACGAGCTGGCATTGGGGTAGACAATATCGACGTAGCTGCAGCAGGGAAAAAAGGTATCATTGTCATGAACACCCCAGAAGGTAATGTTATCACCACTGCAGAGCACGCAATGGCGCTCATGCTGTCAATGTCTCGCAATATTCCGCAAGCACGGTCTATGCTCAAAGATCAGAAAACCTGGGCCCCAAAAAAATTTATGGGGAAAGAGCTTCACTGCAAAACATTAGGAATTGTCGGTTTGGGAAGAATCGGAACTATCGTTGCTCACCGTGCGAAAGGGTTTCACATGAAAGTTTTAGTTCACGATCCTTTTATATCCAAAGAATATGCTGAAAAAGTTGGTGTAGAAGTCGTTGACCTTCCTGAACTTTTAAAACAATCTGACTATCTCTCCTTGCACACCCCCTCACTGGATGGAAAGCCTTTACTTAGCACTAAAGAGTTTAGTATGGCTAAACCTGGAATTCGGATAGTAAACTGTGCGCGTGGTAATCTCATTGATGAAAGTGCACTTATCGAAGCAATCAAAACAAAGCAAGTAGCGCAAGCTGCGCTCGACGTATACGTTAAAGAGCCATTATCTCCAGATAGTCCCTTACTAAACTTTGATGAAATTATCTGTACCCCTCATCTAGGCGCATCGACCGAAGAAGCTCAGGAAAAAGTTGCGATAGCAGTTGCTAATCAAATTGTTGATTATCTTAAAAACGGGAATATCAGTAATGCCGTCAATATGCCATCAATTGATGCCGATACCCTGAGTAAAATCCAGCCTTATTTGAAGCTAGGAGAAGATTTGGGGATATTTGTTTCTCAGCTTTTAGATGGGCCTCTAACTGGCGTGGAAGTTCAATACAATGGAGAAGTGGCAGAACAACGAATCGATGCAGTCACAATATCTGTTTTAAAAGGGCTTATCACAAGAAATATTGAAGGTATCAATATGGTCAATGCCCCTTTTATAGCAAAAGACCGGGGAATTGAAGTCAAGGAATCTAAAAGCACCGAAGTCCACCAATATACAAGCACTATAACGGTTACCGCAAAAACTAGTGAAGGGGAACGCAGTGTAACAGGTTCGGTCTTTGGAAAAGGAGACTCAAGAATTGTCCAATTTAATGAGTTTCATTTTGAGGCTGTGCTTTCAAAGTACATGCTTGTGCTTACCAATATGGATGTGCCGGGAGTTATAGGAAAACTCGGAAGTGTTTTAGGAGCCAACAGCATTAATATTGCTGGATTCCATTTGGGTCGAATTAAAGAAGGGGATAAAGCAGTTGCCGTTGTCAATATTGACTCACAACCCGATAGGAAAACGATTGATGCCCTGAAAAAAATAGAAGGCATCTTAAATGTTAGCATTGTTCTCTTGTGAGATTAAAAATACAAAAAGTATTTTCACTTAAAAACCTCGGGAAATGAATGAGAAACATCGACTTTCATCCTCACGTTTATTTTTTTCGTCGCTTCTAGAAGTTTAGATTATTTTTACTTTCCGCTATCCTCTTGAACCGACTCTTCTGATGGTTTTTCCCCACTGTCCTTTAATTCTTCTACTTCTTGCCCAAATACCATAGCAATAATTTTATTTGTCTCATCAAGGCCAAGTATATTATAAACGGCATTTGCTGACTTAAAATGAGGGCTGGTAAATAAGCTGAGAACTTTTTTGCTTGAATAACCAAGCATCATAAACTCATGAGCATAGTTCTCTGCAACGAGGCGTAAAGTACCCTCATCTGCATCCTCGTCACCTGTGGGAGGACCTGCATCAGGATCTATATCATCCTGTACTTCATATACATAGATAATATGATAGCCGAATTCTGTTTTTACCGGCCCAATGATTTCTCCTTCATTTGCCGAGAAAGCAGCAACTTCAAATGGGCGTACCATTGCACCTTTACCAAACCAACCAAGGTCTCCGCCCCTTTTCTTTGATGGGCACTCGCTAAACTCCTCAGCTAATTTAGAAAACTCCTCACCATCGTCAATCTTCTTTTTTATTTTCTCGGCTAATTCCTTGTTCCCAACCAAAATATGCCTAGCTTGCACCTTTTTAACTTTTCTTTCTTTGTTAGCCATTTAAGATTCCCTATTTAACGAGACAGCATTCAGTTCAAAAAATAGATCCATCAAAGCATTGCCTCAACAATCCAATTAGTTTACTTTACCAGCGCAGCATTTTTTATATTTCTTTCCTGATCCACAAGGACATAAATCATTAGGCTTTACCTTATCTTCAAAAACAGGCACTTTTGGGCCTGTTTTTAATAAATCTTCCCCCATTGACTTTCCTTGCTTGTATCTTTTTTTGAAAACTTCAAAAAGATTAGGGAAGCTCTGATTCAATCCCAAAAGAATATTGGTCTCTTTAGCATCTAATTTACTATCAGCTTCACTTCTCTTGTCCTCATCAAAATGGTACGTATATGTAAAAATAGGTTTGAGGTTTTTATCATCTAGCGCAAATGGATAAAACACCAATTTTACATCGCGATTATCAATTCGCGGATCGAGCTCATAGCTATCCTCAGAAAAATATTTTTCTTCTTCACATGAAAAATTAAGATTCTCACTATTCTGGGGGAAATACTCCATATAATTAACATATCTCCCTGGCTCAAGAACAAGATAAGATTTCGGATCTTTTTCTCCGAAAGCCTTTGCCTCTGTGTATCTCTGCTTAAATAAAACTAAGAGCTCTTTAGGAAGGTTTTTAACAAACCCTTTTATGATTTCAGATTGGACCTTAGTATATTTTTTTTGATTTGGTAATTGTCCCTGAGTCTTATCAAAGTTAAGCAAAAAGGAGATTTGGTTACTTGGATCATCCTGTTGAGAAAACGATACGGTGACATGCTGGCAGTCACAAAAAGGATTTGTGCAGTAAAAATCCTCTAGAACATAGGTGTGCTCGTAATCCTCTTCCTCAAACCTGTACGGGATAATCGAGTTTAGGCTTTCCTGCTCATTGATGACTCTATATGACTCGATGACGCTTCTCCTTAAAAAGGTAATTTACCAAAATTACTATCCATTGTTCAGTCTACATCACGGACAGCTCTGATAGTGTCTTTTGTAATATCTTCTTTATGATTACTATTTGCATGGCCATATCTGAAATAAAAAATACATGCTGTTCCGTGAGGACGTTCATCCGAAGTCCAAGTAGTGAACCCCCCCCCTGGAGAAAAAGTTGGATCAATATAAATTTCAAATCGATCCATGTCACGTATATAAACATCCTCATCGAACAAACTCTCAGCTTCCTCCATGTTTGGCATTCGCCAATTCACATAACCTGCAAATTTTTTATTATTGAGATCCTTTATATAGTCTTGTGCCATGAACCAATTAGTCCATTTACTAGTATCTTGATAAGCATCCGTCTGACTCCACATCAATTTGTTTTCTTTATCAGTAACCGTACCATCACCATTGTCACAAAACCGTTTTTCATCCGTCAATGCTAAATCTCCTTCGAGTGTCATCTTAATTATCTCAAATAGCCTGAAATTTAAATTAAATCACAAAAGACCGTCTTCTTTAAGAATGTCCCTGACCAGTCGACTAGCACCGCGAGACGTTCTATAAGCATCATCAAAGGTAGTAACACCCTTGCGAAATCCAAAGCGTATTGCCTGAACTTTATTTCTCACTTCACTGGTCCAGCATAAAAAACAAAAACCTGCGCTAAAGATCTCATCTACGGGAACTTCTTGGCCCATATGATCTTTATTCGAATGTTTTTTGTCATACAGACTCTTAGCTTCCAAAGTACTCGGCATACGCCAGTTGCTATAACCTGCATATTTTTTTTTATTTAATTCTTCGGCGTAGTCACGTACCTGAATCCAACTCATCCATTTGTTCGATAATTGATAGGTATCGTATTTCATCCAGACCAAGCCCTTAGAGAGTTCAATAATAATTCCTTTTTCTCCCTCTTTGAACCTTGCTTGATCTACTGTAATTTCTTCAGTCATATCTATTCCTTTGGGGATATCTAGCCTGGCCTACATAACTTAAATTTTAAATACTATTTTTTTCAAACACAAACCAAGCTCTGCCAAACTATTTTTTAATCACCCGAACAGCCCGAACCCCATGACTCCGTAATCCCTTCTGATGCCACTTGAAGTCACCATTATAAAACTGAAACCGTATAACGAGTGCTTTATCTGTTTTGTGAAGTGTTTTGGTCCAGCACGTTTGCCCTGCTCCTGGAGGAAATGCTGAAGCTAACAATATGGTATCACCATATTTATCTGTAACGGGGTTTCCTGGATCATATATAGTTTGAACCTCTTTTCGAGTTGGCATTCTCCAATCAACATAACCCCCGGATCGATGTTGATTTAAACTTGATAGATAGTTTTTCGCCTCAGCCCAGCTAATCCATTTATCAAGTTCAAGGTAGGAGTCACTCTCTTTCCACATGAGCTGTGTTTCGTTATCAGTCACTGTTCCGTCACCATTATTAACAAATCGGGGCGCACCATCTACTCCCTCTGTTTTAGATTTAAGCTGCCGAACGAGTCGAACTGCACTAGGGAATCCCTCGTTCTCCTTTGCTAACCAGTATTCGTAAGCTGACCTTAGGTCATAGCTCATTGCGGCTTTAGCTCCCCGGGTCTCACTAGTCCATGTTGAAAACCCGCATCCAGAAGGAAAAACCGAATTGAGGTGAACTTCTCCTCCTTCAACATCTGTATTGATGTGTTCCTCATCAAAAAGAAGTTTTGCCTCCGAGGCATTAGGTATCCTCCAATTGGAATGACCGGCAAATTTTTTCTCATTCATTTCTTTGGCATAATCTTGACTTTCATGCCAAGTAATGAGGCGACCCAGCTCAATCCAAGTATCATTTTTAAACCACATAATTTGATTGGCTCGATCAGAAACCGTACCATCTCCGTTATCAACCAAATCCGCTTTTTTAATTTTTTTTTCGGCTATTTTATATACATCGCCGCCACGTACACTCATTTCCGTTTTGGGCGGGTTGCAACCTTCTGAACCGGGGCTTTACGACAACATCTGACTGCACCAAAACTATATTCATCTACATAAAATTCTTTACCTTCAGAAAAATCATATCGGGGTCTACGGGTTGAAGTGTCTCCTCCCAACCAAGAAATCTTAAATGCCCCTTCTGGGAAAATAGGGTCAAAGTGCAATGTAGCGCCACCCTTACCAGGGTTATCATAAACTTCATCGTACAATGTTTTAGCCTCGTCAAAAAAAGGCAACCGCCAGTCATCAAACCCACCGATTTTACGAAGGTTTTTCCTATCGGCGTACTCGACAGACTCATGCCAATTACAAAACTTTCCCTTATCCTGCCAAGAATCTTTCTTCAACCAAAAAATGTTTGTTTTTGTATCTA
>JABGTQ010000032.1 GCA_018647025.1 Nitrospina sp.
TGAGGATCCATATCAACCACTAGGACTTTTCTGCCAGACAGGGCCAAGCAAGCGGCAAGATTAACGGCTGTTGTGGTTTTTCCAACCCCACCTTTTTGATTCGCAACGCTTATTATTTTCCCCATGAACGGCCAACTCTCCTTAAAACCAAATTTTGGGCAGAGTAGCACAAACCCTATACAATTTCTAACCTTAACAATTGTTCCACGTGGAACATCAGGGTCTTCCAAAAAAACGAAATATGTTCCACGTGAAACAATCGCACTCAGATTGCGGACAGGAAAATTATTTTAGATAAGGCTACGCTTTAAGACCATGACTTTAGAATGAGAACTATCCGACCCTTCAAAAAAAATTTCATCCGTCAGAGAAAGCAAAAGGGCATCAAGAAAGTCGGGCTGAAAGAAATAGTCGCAGCTAGTCTGTAAAACCAAACTACCTCCATCACTTAAAAGACGAACCCCTAAATGCAAGCTTAACTTTGGTTCGACTACGTGACGCAAAGTTACAAAATCGTATTTCCCAACAAACTCTGGAAAGTCCGCAACTCGACCATGGAAACACTGAATATTGGATAACTTAATGGAGCGAATGGTTGTTTTAAGGAAATTGGCCCTCTTTCGCTGGCTTTCAATAAGGTCAACTTCAACCTTAGGGCGAATGATTTTAACGGGTATGGCAGGGAAACCGGCCCCGCTTCCTATGTCCACTAACAGACCGGATGGTGGAATAACCCGAGCATATTGAAAGGATTCGTAAATGTGTTTATTTATAACTGATAATTCGTCCCGTTCAGCGGTTAGGCTGATTTTTGTATTCCAACGCTTCCATTCTCTCAAGTAAAGTATCAGGTGATCGGCCGCTAACTCTATTGAAAAACCTGAATCTAATTCAATTAAACCGTCACTTAAAAGATCAATTAGACGATTTTTCATAATAAAAATAAGCCTTCGTGGTTGAAAACAACAGTCAGCCTGATGAACCCAAAACTTTTCGAAACTCCTCGGTTAACAGGGGCAGAATCTCCAAAGCATCCCCAATTATTCCATAGTCAGCCACAGAAAAAATGGGAGCGTTAGGATCTTTATTTATTGCAATTATGCACTTGGCTGCAGACATTCCGGCAAGGTGTTGTACCGAGCCTGAAATACCACATGCTATATATAAATCTGGCTGAACAGTTCTCCCCGTCTGTCCTATCTGATTGGAATAGTTTCTCCATCCGTTATCCACCACAGGCCTACTGGCTCCAACTGCACCGCGAAGCACCTGAGCTAGGTCTTCCAAAAGTATAAAATTCTCTGGTTTCTGCATGCCCAGTCCTCCGGAAACAACTACGCGAGCTTCCGTAACATCCATTTGCCCCCCTGACTCCCTAACGACTTCTCGTATCTTAAGAACCAATCGATCATCGGGAATCTTGAAATCTATTAACTTCACTTTTCCTATTCGTGAAATATCTGGGCTAGGTCCACGAAATACGTTTTGCCGCAAACTTAAAATATGAGGACCTGAACCTTGCAAGGTGACATGGGAAATGGCTTTACCTGCATAGACCGGACGTCGAACTAAAACTTCTCCCTGCTTACCTAAATCGATAGAAACGCAATCTGTAAGCAGACCAACATTTAGCTTGGCGGACAAAGAAGCGGAAAGTTCTTTTCCATAAGTTGTTGCCGAAAAAAAGACCGCATACGGTTTCTGTTCGTTAACTAGCGGTTCAATAGATAGAAGAGCTTTCTCCAAAGTAATCGTTTCAAAAAGCGGGTTCACAAAAATTTTAACACTGTCGGCACCCCAATGAACAAGTGAATCTGCCAAGGACTTCTCTATGCCGAGGCACAAAGCATCAACAGAACCACCTAAGGCGTCCGCTAAAATCCGAGCAGCATGAATTGCCTCAAAGGCAAAAGGCTTGATAGCGTTTTCCCCTGACTCAACAAAAACCAAAATTTTTTTGGATACGATCATAAGTTCTGAGAATTCAAGTTTTAAAAAAATTTAATTAAAAGCGCGCAGAACACGCTAAATTTTTTAACGTTCTTCAATTGGAATGTTTGGGACAATCTTATTACTTGAGCAATGGGGACGAAAACATTATTTGATGGATTTAATATTTACCAGGGGGGCGGAAAAGAGGTAGGTCAAGAATCCACTCAACATCCCAGACTTCACCCACTGTGCCAAGGCCGAGTAAAAAAACGTATAAAATGAGAACGCCGAGCCCTATTTCTCCCTTGTACTTAGAGCCAAGTAATTTGATGCCCTGGAATAGCTGAAAATTTTTTTCGTCTTTAGGCTTAGTGGTTTCCATACAATTTAATTACATATTCTTTAGTTAAAATTATAAATTTAATGCAAGTCAGTCTACACCACTTTTTCTTGTTCTCGCAAGATCTTTACCAATTGGGTGGCCACTTCATTAGGAGATCCACCAATTATTTTGCCTTCACCTCGTCTATCAGGAAGACTTAACCCCGTATGTATCAAAGTTTCATTTGAAGAAGGTTTTTCCTTTAGAGAAAAACCTAACTTATCAGCATCAAAAGTTTCTATTTCCTTTTTCTTTGCGGCCATAATTCCTTTAAGAGAAGGTAGCCGAGGTTGGTTTAATCCTTTCTGGCAGGTGAAAAGAGCGGGTAGAGAAGATTCAATAGTTTCGGTGCCTCCTTCTATTTGTCTAACAGCGACAGCAACATCCCAGTCCTCTAAAAAATCCAGTTGCGTGACAACTGTTATGCAAGGGATCTCAAGATAAACTGCAAGAGCCGGCCCGATCTGAGCCATATCGTCATCAACTGCTTGTCTGCCGCAAAAAATAATATCAAACCCTAGCAACTTAGCTGCTTGGCTCAATAAATAGGCTGTCGTCAAAGAGTCAATATTGTTGAACAAGGGGTCCATCAAGTGAACAGCCCGATCTGCTCCCATTGCCAAACCAGCACGAAGCGAGTCTCGAAAACATTCAGCCCCAAGACTAACAAGAACGATTTCTGTATCATGTTTGCTTTCACGTATCCTCAAAGCTTCTTCGATAGCAAATTCGTCGTAAGGGTTTAATACCCTCGCTAAAGCTGTCCCATCAAGTTTTTGATCTTTAAGTTCGATTCGTGCAGCTGTATCTATTACCTGTTTAACACAAACAATAATACGCATAAAATTTATTCGATTATATATCCCGTTTAAAATACTGTTAACAAAACACGTAATAAATTAACGTAACTGAAAAATTAATACAAAAAATAGTTAAAGCGCAAGTTAGACAAAAAATAAAAATAACATAAATTAATCATTGCAAAAATAAATTAAGTTAACTATTATGCACAAATTCCACCCAAAGATCCGGCAAAAATACTCCAATCAGGACTTCAACTAAGTGACAACGTTAGACGATAATCTCTGGGAAAAATGTCGCACCAAAATAAGAAATGAAATCTCTGAAGAAAGCTATAACACTTGGTTTCAGCCTATCAATTTTGATTCCATAACAGAAACAAAGCTTATCTTAAGCGTACCAAACACATTTTATAAAGATTGTTTGGAGCAAAATTATCTAGATATTATAAA
>JABGTQ010000241.1 GCA_018647025.1 Nitrospina sp.
TACAAACATCTTTTAAAAGGTCTCTCCCTAACAGTAAAGCCGACGGAGAAAGAAAAGATACCCCCATGATCACAAGAAATACTGCCAGGAACCCAAAATAAGGAAACCCTCCTATAGGAGGCAATAAACTAAATATCCCCGCCAACACAAAACTAGCAAGAGCTAGTAAAGTTAGCCTTCTGTCGCCTCGAAATATTTTTACATCATAGCTTCCGCGTCGCATAACTATTGTGGGTGACGTTCTAGCCGCATCAATAGCTGGGATAAGAGAAGAAACCAAAGAAAGGCCTACTCCAAGCAACAAATAAGGCCATGATTGGCCCCAATGAAACTCAACTTCTGTTACATAACTCGGAGTATAAAGATTGTTAACTGTTACAGATACTGCATTGAGTGAAAACTTAGCTAAGTATTTCCCTAACCACACTCCAATCACAGAACCTGCCGCACCGATGATTCCGGCTTCAATAAAAAAAATACTGGCAATGAGTAATGGTGTTGCTCCGATCGCACGAAGTGTACCTATCTCGGTCCGTCGACGAACTACTGACAATGCGACCATATTATAAATAAGGTATAAAGCAACGATGAGTGCCACAAAACTTAGAGCAGTAAGATTATACTGAAATGCCTGCAACATTTTTTCTACTTGTCTGTTCTTTCTTTCAGGTCTATCCACTCTAAGAAAGTCAGGTAATACTTCTGAAATTTTTTCGCCCATAGACTCGAAATTTTGTTTACTTTTAAATTCGATATCAATCCGGTCAAGTTTGCCTATTCTCTCAAAAGCCCATTGAGCTGCAGCAATATCCATAAGAGCAAAATTCCCATTGAGAGCTCGAGCTAAACCTTTATTCTCTAGAATGGCATTTACGTTGAACGTTTTTTCGATACCGTTAATAAGAAAACTAATTTTATCCCCTGGTTTAAAACTTGTTCCCGGGATAAACTTTTCGGGCAAGACTATACCTTTTGGATCCATAATGATTGGCAATAACCCCTTAAGATCCTTCTCCAGCGTTTTAATTGAAAAATCCCTAATACCACTATCTTGCAGGAGATCTGTTCCAAGAATCTCTACCACCTGACCCGTTTTTAGCTCAACACCGTATCCTTCTATGACTGGATAAGATTTAACAAATTCGCGAACACGTGAAAGCTCCTGAAAATATTTTTCATCAAATGCCATTCCCTCTGCATGAACAACTGCATCAGCTCTACCCAGGACTAGGTTTACACTCTCCTCAAATGATTGGAGCGTTTGCCTATTAGCCAACTGAATACTTAGGAAAACCGCGACACCAATAGCAACGCCTAAAATCGTAATAACCATACGAAAAGGATCGCGTAAGACAGGGCGTACTATCAGTGCCCAAAAAAGATCTTTGAAATAAAAAAGAAAGTCCATTATCAAACCCTATACTTTGTGCCCAATCTGAAAATAAGAAAATTGATACACATGATGCTAAAGCGCTTATAAATTATCCATCGCATATCAATATGCTCTGCCGGTAGCTTTTCCGTCACGAATTTCAAAATGACGGTTTCCATAATCAGCAATTTGCGAATTATGTGTTGCCATAACCACTGTTGTCTTAAAATCAGTACAAGCTTTACTCATAAGCTCAAGAATCTTAATCCCGTTTTCAGAATCTAGATTCCCTGTTGGCTCATCAGCCAAAACAATCGACGGTCGATGCACCAATGCTCGGGCAATCGCAACTCTTTGCATCTCCCCGCCAGACAATTCAGCAGGAAAGGACTTAGCCCTATGAAGAAGGCCAACATAATTCAAGAGAGATTGTACCTGCTTACTCTCGGTTCTTGCTGAACGACTTATCAAAAGAGGCAGCTCTACATTCTCTTGAACTGTAAGAGTAGGCATAAGATTAAAAAATTGAAATACAAACCCAATTTCCTTTCGCCTCAACTCAGTAAGTTCCTTATCACTTAAATTATTTAGTAGACGGTCATTAAGGTATATTTCTCCTTGATCTGGAAAATCTAATCCCCCCAAACAATTTAAAAAAGTTGTCTTGCCTCCACCGCTCGGACCCATTATTGAAACAAAATCTCCTTTTTGAAATTCTAGACTAACCCCCGATAAGGCTGTAACCTTCTCATCACCTGTATAATAATACTTGTAAACATCTTTAAAACGTATAATAGGGAAATGCAACGACATGGCTAAATCCTTTTAGGGAACGCAATTAAATATAACGATGTAAGCATAGTAGAAATAAAGCTTCCTCTCAAGTCAGTTGCCCAGATTAAGGCTTTATGTTATTGATATTTTTAAAAATATTTTACTTAAGAGGCCAAAATGCCAATTTCGCAAAAAATTAGCGATACACTAAAGAGCTCTTCTTGGATTAGAAAAATGTTCGAAGAAGGTCTGCGTATGAAAAAAGAGTACGGTGCAAAGAATGTATTTGATTTATCTTTGGGAAACCCTGTGATTGAGCCTCCTGAGAAAGTTCTCCAGGCGATTAAATTAGCTGCCAACGATACTACTCCAGGACTTCATCGCTACATGCCTAATGCAGGTCTTCACGATGTGCGGAAAGAGATAGCGCGTTCTTTAACGACTGAAACAAACTGCACCGAACTAGCAGCTGACCACATTGTCATGGTGTGTGGTGCGGCAGGCGGATTAAATATTACACTTAAAACTCTTTTGGATCCTAATGAAGAGGTCATCGTATTTTCACCATTTTTTGTAGAGTATCTATTTTATTCTGAAAACCATGGGGGAAAAACTGTAGTCGTACCAACAAATGAAGATTTTAGTCTTAATTTTAACGCTCTTCGAGGCGCAATTTCACCAAAAACTAAAGCTGTAATTATCAATTCTCCCAATAATCCAACCGGGGTAGTCTATCCTCGAAAAATGCTTGAGGAATTAGCATCTATCCTTAGAGAATATTCAACTGGTAACAATAACCCGATATACCTCATATCAGATGATCCATATAAAAAAATAGTTTTTGATGGAGTTGAGACACCCAATATTCTCGAATTATATGAAAATAGTATTTACATAACATCGCATTCAAAGGACCTTGCTATACCTGGTGAACGAATTGGTTATGTAGCAGTGCATCCTAAATGTGCTGATGTTGAAAATCTAATATCAGGTCTTATTTTTTGCAATCGCGTGCTAGGTTTTGTTAATGCTCCAGCATTGATCCAACGAGTTATAAAAAATGTACAAAATATTTCAGTGGATGCCGAGTTTTACAGAAAGAAACGTGACTTTCTTTATGCGGAACTTATCAGTATTGGGTATTCTATCGTTAAACCACAAGGGGCATTTTATTTTTTCCCTAAATCGCCTCTCAAAGATGAAGTATTATTTACGCAAAAATTAGCAGAAAAAAAAATATTGGTTGTCCCGGGCCGAGGATTCGGATCCCCTGGATATTTCAGAATCTCTTATTGCGTTCCTGACCAAATTCTTGAAGGATCCATCTCTGGGTTCAAACAGGTTTTTAATGCCATTAAGTAAAAAAAGCCCCTGCATGCCTTATCTATAAAAACCAAAGTATTAAATACGCAACTCTAATATATCTATTTTTCAAATATCACAAAGTTATTTATCTCCAGCATACTTCTGATTCTAGTTGTGGCATTTCTGTGGATAAAAGTGAACACCGTTTTTCTATTTAACAATAGCTAATAAAAAAATCAACTACTGGATACCTTTCTTCATCAACTTTATTTTTTGGACACCGTCGCCCTTTCTGCTAAAATTGTTTTTACATTTCAACATATTGATTATCAGTTCAAAAAACCTTTTATTGGGTAACATGTTATGGGCTTGTCACAAGATCAGATCGCCCGCTATAGCCGACACCTGCTCCTTCCTGAAGTCGGTGTCGAGGGCCAAGAAAAATTATGCAATGCAAAGGTACTTTGTATTGGAACAGGTGGACTTGGATCTCCACTCGGTCTTTATCTGGCTGCTGCTGGGATCGGGAAATTGGGGCTCGTTGACTTTGATGTCGTCGATCAGAGCAACCTGCAACGTCAGGTTTTGCATGGTGAATCCACTGTGGGCAAATTAAAAGTCGATTCAGCGAAAAAACGCCTAGCTGATATTAACTCTGACGTAGAAGTTATCACCTACAACATCCGACTCTCTTCTGAGAACGCAATGGAAGTTTTTAAGGACTACGATATTATTGTGGATGGAACTGATAATTTTCCAACCCGCTATTTAGCCAATGATGCGTCAGTCCTATTAGGGAAACCCTATATTTATGGATGCATACTCCGTTTTGAAGGACAAGCCTCGGTGTTTTATTCAAAAGAAGGCCCATGCTATCGGTGCTTATACCCTGAGCCACCGCCACCAGGTTTAGTCCCAAGTTGTGCTGAAGGGGGTGTACTTGGCGTTCTTCCTGGGATTGTCGGCCTCATTCAAGCTACCGAAGTGGTTAAAATTATTTTAGGCAAAGGCGATACTTTGGTTGGACGCTTGATGCTTTTTGATGCACTTGGGATGAAGTTTAGGGAAATGAAATTACGAAAGGATAAAGATTGTCCAATCTGTGGAGAAAACCCAACTATTACAAAACTGATCGATTATGAACAGTTTTGCGGCATTCCTTCCGCTGCTGAAGAAGA
>JABGTQ010000242.1 GCA_018647025.1 Nitrospina sp.
AAAACAGAGAACCAAAGCCCAACAAAAAACTAGTTTACTAGTTAGTATTTTGTAGTGGTGATCCAAGTGTGTATACTTCTTCATTTCCATTCAATCCATCTTCCGAAATATCAACCCAGATATTTCTACAGTTTTTTCGGTTATCGAGACCTTTACAGTAAAACAAAGGATACTTGCTAGTAAAATAAATCACGGGATTAGAGAAATAAACGGCCTGCTGGTCGAACTCGGCTAACTCTATGGCGCGAGCCATGTCTACTTCTTCAGATGAAGCTTTACGTGAAATCTTTCGAGTGACCATGTAGTCTAGCTTGCCGTCCAGGTCAAGGTCATAGTATGTGGAGATAAGACCAGGAATACTCAACACCTCCCAGCCTCTATATGCAGGATCACTCCAACCAGGTTCCCTTGGAATATCATTTAAAGCAATTCTTTGCATTAAATCTTTTTGTATAAAAATTTGACTTTCTGACTCAAAAACAAATGTCAGAAAATGCGCGTGAATAAAAATAATCATAAACGCAATCTGTACAAGTCTCACTTTTTTCTCCCCATAACTATGCAATATCTCATGAAGAAACTACTCGAATTACTCAAACCTATATATCAACGCTAACACAGTTCTGGAAGCAATCAACCTCTTAAATAAGGATCTTAAAAACTCTCTAAAACATGCTTAGAAAATCAATCCACTAATAAATATTAAAGGGACTAGCCCCTCTGATCTTATGACTACGGGTTAAACAAAAAAGGGGCAAACCGCCCAAATGGCGATTTGCCCCTAAAAGTAAAACAGATAAAACAGACTACATAAGGTCTTCACGGATGTACTTGATAACATCCCATATTTCTTTGTCTTTAAGCTTCATTTTGGCCATCCCGGTTCCCTTGGAACCATTTTTAATGATCCAGTACATCTGACCAGGAGAAACTTTCTTCATCGTTGATGCGCAGGTAAAATTGCGTGGAGCTTTGGGGCTCTTGAATGCAGCGCCTAACTTTCCATTCCCTTCACCTTTATCACCATGACACATTTTACAGGCCATCGGCTTAGCAGTTTTATGGAAAATCTTTTTACCGTTGGCTTTATTAGCCTTAGCGGTATTATCTTTTTTAGCGATTGAAGCTGGGGCAGACTTTGTCTTTCTCGGCTGTGGGCACTCGGGCTTTTTCGCAGCATATGCTGAGCTGACCATAGTAAATGTAAAAATTGCGGCAATAAACAAAACTAACTGCTTTTTCATTGAATCCTCTCCTCATTTTTAAAATTGCAAAACTAATAACTCTATAGACCCCGTAACATTCAAAAAAAACGAAAAATAACAGGCCCTATCTCCTGACGTTGCTTCTAAGCTATGTGATTTCGCTCGTAAGCGAACAAATATAAAAATTAGTGTCTTAAAAAAATTGCACCGTATAATAATTCAATTAAACTGTCAAGAGAAACACCCTTTCGCTTTGAGCTTTTATATCATAAATAAACCTCACCGATTAAAACTCGTTTTCTGAATACTTCCAAGACAAGCTACATAAAATTCACTCCTACTCTAGTGAAAAAAATAAAAATTTATACGTTTTTACAAAGCTTTACAGCATTTTTTTTCAAAATCGTAGTTTTTTCTTGCCCACCATATCCTGAAAAGGTTAGGATACTCATTCCTCTGCATCCAAATTGAGCTTAGGTGGTACTTGTGTTCGTATCATCTTGGAACTCTACCTTTTAAAGATTAGGAAAAGAGACTCAGTTCCTAGATATTCCATTATCAAGCTCCAACTAAAGCAAACTAAATTTAACGTATCAGAAATGGCTGAGGATTATTTATTAAAAAAAATAACTTAAACTATTTAGAGTCAAATCAGTCTCACGCCTCTAAATATCATACTATTTATACCCCATTATCTCCATTCAGAGTTATTTGGGGGGATTATCATCAAGGAAATTAACACAAAATGAATATAAAAAAATCCATCAGCCAACCTATTGATAAAAATCATACCCGCACTGCGGGAAATAGTGCTAAGCCACCAAAATACTTAACTAAACTTGCGCAAGTCCCACAATTGAGTGAAACCGAAAGAAACGATCTAGAAAAAGTCAACGAAGAGTTCGTTTTTAGAACTAATGATTACTATCAATCACTTATAAACTGGGATGATCCAAATGATCCTATCCGACGTATTGTAATGCCAGATGTTCGAGAACTCGATGACTGGGGTCAATTAGATGCCTCTAATGAGGAAAAGTACACTAAAGTCAAAGGTCTAGAACATAAATACACATCTACAGCACTTCTTCTCGTTAACGAGGTTTGCGCCGCTTATTGCAGGTTTTGCTTCCGCAAGCGATTATTTATGGATGAGAATGATGAGGTCACGAAAGATATTACCGAGGGCCTCGAATACATACGTGAACATCAAGAGATAACCAATGTCTTGCTGACTGGCGGGGATCCCATGATTATGTCCACCAGCAAACTGGAGCCGATCATCAAACAAATTCGTGAGATCGACCATGTCAAAATCATAAGAATCGGAACCAAGATCCCTGCATTTAACCCACATAAGATTGTTAATGACCCCTCATTGCACAAGATGATTAAAACTTATAGCACTGATGAAAAGAAAATTTATATTATGGCTCATTTTAATCATCCAAGAGAGTTGACTGAAATTGCTGTAAAAGGCCTTAATATGTTGATGCAGTCTGGCGCGATCGTGTTGAACCAGACCCCCCTAATTAAAGGAGTCAATGACGACCCCGAGGTGTTAGCCGAATTGTTCAACCAGTTATCCTTTATAGGTGTTCCGCCCTATTATGTTTTCCTCTGCCGGCCAACGCTAGGAAATGAGCCTTTTGCTATTCCTGTTGAAGAGGGATATGAAATTTTTGAGAAGGCCCGAAGCAAATGCTCTGGACTTGCTAAAAGAGCGCGGTTAGTAATGTCACATGAGAGTGGTAAGATTGAAATGGTAGGAATGTCAGACGGTCAGGTTTTCTTTAAATATAACCGATCAGTCGATATGCAAAATGATGCAAGCTTTCATACATTTGAATCAAATCCAGATGCCTATTGGTTCGACGACTACCACGAGTCCGAGGCAGTATTGATAAACAATTATTCAATTAAAAACCTTATTCTCCAATTGACAAAGGCCATCCGTTAGTTATTCTCAAATTCTACGATCCCTGCATCAGTTTC
>JABGTQ010000033.1 GCA_018647025.1 Nitrospina sp.
CATATTTGTTTTGCGGACGACTATTACGGGTTCGACGATGCTATTTATGCGGCATGCAGGATTCTTCAGATAGTTGCATCATCTAAGATAAAAGTTTCAGAGATGCTTCTTGATGTTCCAAAAACCGAGGCTACTCCGGAAATACGTGTTGATTGTCCTGACAACCGTAAATTTGAAATTGTTCGTGAACTTACAGAAAGTTTTAGAAAAAAATATGATGTGATAGATATTGATGGGGTTAGAGTAAACTTTGGTGAAGGATGGGCTTTGATACGTGCTTCGAATACGCAGCCAGTCATTGTTTTCCGATTTGAAGCAAATAATGCAGGTCGACTTGCTGAAATCATTTCTATAGTTCGTAAAGCAGTATCAAAGTATGAGCCTATCTTTACTCTTAGTCAGGAATTATGCTGAAAAAATATTTGCATACTCGATTGCGAGTTCAGAATATGAATAGCCCCATTAATTTTTACAATATGGGTATGAAAATTATAGAGCGCAAAATACCTCCTCGCGGTTCATAGCTTGTTTTTTTGCGTTTCCCAAACGTTAATTGTGACCTTGAATTGTGCTCTTTCCCCAACAGTGGAGCTATTGATGTTCCAGAGGACTTAATACATTTGGCATTTCAGGTAGAAGATCTTGAATGGTACATGGCCAAATCAAGAGAAAGAGATTCCCCGTTACAGAAGGTCCTATTGAGTCGGAGAATGGAACGCGGTTTATTTTTACTGAAGATCCAGATAAATATGAAATTGAATTGGTGGAATATCCAAAATAGTAAATTAGTGATGTTTGCCAGAGTACAAACTTTTAAGTTTTAAACTGGCCTCATAATCGCATAATGGTTTTACGAGTCTGTCCGAAATGTGCCAAGTTGCTCTAATAGCTTCATACTGCTTTTAATATACTAGTCAGAGTTATAAACCTAGGTAGCCGAATCTAACATATGCAAGGCTTCAACCGGGGATAACGTTTAATCAGGGACAGATAACTTTAAAAGGAAAGGCGATTTTTCTTAAGCCAGTTTTCTGAGTCGAATTTCTTGCTACGAAATTCTTCAAAATCAAGTTCATCCTTAGAGAGCTTTTCTCCATCAATGTACTGAGCATTTCTTGGGTTCTTTTTTTTTGCAATTTTTCGAGCAGGGGTATCCTCTAAGGTATCGTGTTCTTCAATGTTTAACTCAAGTGATTCGGTCAGCACTTGCATTTTTAGTACTAAAACCATAAAGCTTTGAGGGCATATTTCTTCGTCCTTTTGAATTTCTTCAACTATCTTTCGGACTTTATCTGAGGTCATAACTGCTTCAGTGATAGCTTTTGATAAATTTTCAAAATTTGGCTCAGAATCATGGGAGTGACTCATAAAGATTCCCTTTCAAAGACATATGTTAAAAAGTTGGAATGTCGCTAATTTAGAAACAGCCCTTTAATCAAAGTTAAACTGCTTAGACTTTGAAGTCAAGCAACATTAAAAAAATCAAGTAATCAGTTTGAAAAAAGACTAAAAATTAAAAATTGATAGAGTTATAATTCAATACTTTGGGATAGAATGGTCGACTCTATCAGACCAAGCATCAATTCCTCCAGCCATGCTTTTAATATTTTTAAACCCCATTTGTTTAAGAGCTTTAGCAGCTTTCAAACTTCGTACTCCAGCTTTACAGTGCAATATAATTTGGTCGTTTGTGGAAATTTTTTTAAGGTTTTTTGGTTCCATCTCTTCAATTTTTCCAAGAGGAATGAGAATAGACCCATCAATTCGACAGATATCGTATTCTGATGGTTCTCTCACATCAACCAAAATAAAGCTAGCGGGTTTGTCTAGTTTTTGTTTGACCTCTTCGACTGAAATTTCCCACTTTGCATTGTTAGCTTCTTCTTCAGCAGCGGAAGGAATGCCGCAAAACTGTTCATAATCGATCAGTTTTGTAATAGTTGGGTTTTCTCCACAGATTGGACAATCTTTATCCTTTCGTAATTTCATTTCCCTAAACTTCATCCCAAGTGCATCAAAA
>JABGTQ010000243.1 GCA_018647025.1 Nitrospina sp.
CTTCAACAATTTGATCATTAATGACCGCTTCAAGGCATTCCTCTTCCGAATTAAAAACGCGTGCCGGGCCTTCAATTCGACGAGTTTTGATTCCAGAAACTTTTGCCACGGAGCCCTCCGGACTTATATTGCCTTTTAGGATTACCAAATGTCCCTCGGGGGAGAGTGGGTTTTCAATAGGGAGAATTATTTTTTGATTGTCATTAGCTTGGCTGGAAACCTCTTTGAGATTTTCTGATATGGTTTTTCCCGTGACGGTCAAACAATCTCCATGTAACAGTCCCTTACTTAGTAGCATCTTCATGACTTGTGGAATGCCTCCAGCACGGTGAAGGTCAACAGTTACAAATTGCCCTGACGGTTTAAGGTCACAAAAATGAGGAACTCTTTTCCTGATTATTTCAAAATCATCAATTGTTAAATTCACATTCATGTAACTAGAGATAGCTAGAAGATGTAAAACAGCATTTGTTGAACCGCCTACCGCCATAACAACTGATATTGCGTTTTCAAAAGCTTCTCTTGTAAGAATATCTTTTGGCGTGATATTTTTTTCCAGCATTGGGAAAAGGGCTTGAGCACTGTTTTTAGTATTTAATTCTTTTTCTTTATCTTCGTTGGACATGGTAGAGCTATAGGGGAGGCTCATGCCCATGGCTTCAATTGCGGAGGACATAGTGTTTGCTGTATACATTCCCCCGCAAGAGCCAAATCCTGGGCACGCATTTTTTTCTATGTCGGTCAGTTGATCGAGGCTAATTGAACCAGCGCTATGTTGTCCAACGGCTTCAAATGAACTGACAACCGTCAGATCTTTTCCATCAAGGTGGCCGGGCTTGATTGTTCCTCCATAAACAAAAATACTTGGGATGTCCAGCCGGGCCATGGCAATGAGTGCACCGGGCATATTTTTATCACATCCGCCTACGCAGATGACTGCATCCATACTAGCGCCACGACAAACCGCTTCAATGGAATCAGCGATAACTTCACGGCTTACCAGTGAGCATTTCATTCCTTCCGTCCCCATGGATATCCCATCACTGATTGTAATTGTGCCAAACATTTGTGGCATGCCATCGGATCGTTTTATCTCGGCTTTGGCCACATCAGCTAATTTCCCAAGGCCTGCATTGCAAGGAGTCACATCACTTTGCCCATTTGCTATGCCAATAATAGGTTTTTTAAAATCATTGTCGTTAAAGCCAACAGCGCGAAGCATGGCACGATTGGGGGAGCGCTTATCACCTTGGGTGATGGCTCGACTTTTACGATTTAAAGCGGGTTTGGCCTCATCTGTCATGATTAACTCCTCGGTGTTCTATAAAGAATAAAAGTCTAATTCGGTAAAATAAAAACGAGTCGGATTTTTCATCTTATAATGTTAGATCAAAAATTTAAACAAATTATTTCATTTGAATCAGGAAACCCAATTGAGGCTCGGTGGACTCATATAGCCAGATGATTCGGTATCATGGACTACAGCGCAAAACTGAGGGGAGGTGGCAGGTTGGATTTCTGCGTCTCCTTTGTCAATTTGAATTGTATGCAAAAAAGGAACAAGGGGCGTTTTTTTATCTCCTCCCCAGGTTTTTTGACGTGCTTCTTCAATTTCAAGAAACCGAGGTAACCGATAGACTCGTTGGGCATACAAATAATCCAGGCGCAAAATATCTAAATCTATAGGGTCTTTGTTTAATGTAAATGTGTCATGAATTATTTTATATTGTGCGTTTAGGGCATGAGGTTGATTGAATATATTATTAGTCTCCATGTGCTCAAGAAGTAAATTAAAGATATTTACAGCGGGTAGCTTTTTTAATAGACGCTGAACGGTGAAGCGGAATCGTTTTGAGTTGTAAAATATATCAAATACATCCTCAAATTTTTTTAAATAATTCAATTGAGAAGCTGAAAGATCGTTGTTTGAAATAAACTCATAAGGTGGTGTTGACTGATATTCATAGCCATAATCACCAATAATTTCTTTTATGGGTGCTCCCGGTAGAAACTTTAAAAAGCCTAACTGTAATTCATGAGGACGCAACAGGCAGACCTCTTCAAATGAATTTAGAATATCGTCCATGGTTTCGCCTGGAAGACCGAAAATGAGGTCACAATGAATATGGATTAGATTTGAACTTATCAGGCGTTCAATAGCAAAAAATAGCTTTTTGTTATTTTGTTTTCGTTTAATTTTTTCTTGCGAGGATTGATCAGTGGTCTGGACCCCTAGTTCGAATTGGAACATGCCCTTTGGCACTGTTTCTAAAAAATCAAGTAGATCGTTTGTCAAAAGATCACCTACGACTTCAAAATGAAACGCCACACCCTCAAACTTTATTAACCAGCGCATGAGTTCCTTCATATGAGAAGGTTTAAGGTTGAATGTGCGGTCAACAAACTTTATTTTTGTAACCCCTCCCTTTATTAATAAGTTGATTTGTTGGTGTATCGTTTGGTCATCAAAAAAGCGTACGGTCTTATCTAAAGCAGAAAGACAGAAGGAGCAAAGGTAGGGGCAACCTCGAGAGGTTTCCAGGTAAACTATACGATTTTTAAGTTGAGATAAATCCTCTTTGATATAGGCGGGCGTGAGTTCGGGAAGGCTTTCTCCATAGGATTCCCAGTCTTTTAATTTTTCATTCGAAGGGAGCGTTTTCTTTTGAAAGTGTTCAAGAAATTCAGTCCATTTTTTTTCACCTTCACCGGCGATGACTGTGTATTGATCGGTTGAAGTCATGTCAAAAGAAACCTCAGGCCCACCGATCACAATTCTTATTGAAGGGTCCTGTTTTTTCAAACGTTCAATAAGTTCGAAAGATTGTCCTCGGTTCCATATATATACGCTTATTCCCAAAATATCAGGTTTGTTACTTAGGATTTCTGCCGCAACCTTCCATATGGGTTGACTGATTACGAATTCTTGAATCCATACATTATCAAAACCTTCTTGTTGGGTGACATTACGGAGGTAGCGAATACTCAATGAAGAGTGAATAAATTTGGCGTTTAATGTAATGAGGCCAATGGAGGGTGACATGTAAAATAACTTATATCAGGTACAGTATTTTAAAACTATAAAATTCTAATTAATTTTTTTCCATTAACCATAAACTATCTTCAGATAAAAAGTAAATTTTCCCATTATTTGGATGAATTTGTATATCCCTTAATCTTCCAATTTCATTTTTAAAAATTATTTCTTCCTTCACATTAGCTAAATCATTAAATTTCAATTTTCTTAAAGATTGATCCTTAAGAGAGGTTATTAAAGCATGACCATTCCATTCTTTAAATTCATCTCCTTTGTAAATGGTTATTGCACTTGCTGCGATAGATGGTACCCAATATTGAATGGCTTTTGTAAAACCAGGTTTCCATTTAGGTCCAATTGGAAAACCTGAATAATTTTTTCCTCCCCAACCTAGTATTTTCCAACCATAGTTTTCTCCTTTTTTTGCTTCACCAAACCAATCACCACCTTTTGCGCCATGGTTACTTAAATAAATTTTTCCGTCAAATGGAGACAAAGTTAAACC
>JABGTQ010000244.1 GCA_018647025.1 Nitrospina sp.
ATGAAAGAACCAATTTTTATATTAGGTGCTCTTCGAGAAGAGATTAGTCAGATTAGAAAACTGATGATTGTCAAAGAACAACTCAAGGCAGGACATGCAGATGTTTGGGTTGGAGTTTGGGAAGGAGTTCCTATTGTCTTAGTGCGAACAGGTATGGGGAAAGAATGTGCTTTAGATTCTCTAAAGAAAGTTTTAAGTAAAAGATATCCGGCTTTAGTTCTTTCAATAGGGTATGCCGGAGGATTAGATTCAAAGTTGAAAGTGGGAGATCTGGTTATCGCTGACAAGATCGTAGAAATTGATCAGGCCAATTCTTTTGCTAAGAGTTTCCCTGTAAACTCACAACAAGAAGACTTGTTTAAGATGCTGACTTCTCAGAAAAAATTAATGATTTATCAAGGTACTTTATTAACAGCGAATCAAGTTATTTCTGGTTCTTCTGCTAAACAAGAATTAGGTTCTTCTCATAAAGCATTGGCAGTGGATATGGAAACATCATCACTCATAGCTCATTGTATTGAAAAAAAAATTCCATTTGTTTCCGTAAGAGCTATTAGCGATACTATGGAGCAGTCTTTGATCAACACTAACTCATTTGTTGACAGTGAAGGGAAGATCTCTAAAGTTAAAGCTGGATGGTATGCGGCCACTCACCCAAATGTGATAAAAAACTTGATATCATTACGGAGTCAAAGTCAAAAAGCGACAGCGAATTTGACAGAATCTTTAGGGGTATTTTTGCGAGCCTTATGATGACTTTCATGTAAAGGCTATATAAATAGAGAAATTTTGACAGGGTAGGACAAAACTGCCTCCACTTTTTGCAGTGAATTCGATAAAATCTCTATTATAAAGTTCCCTAAGTGTTTATAAATAGGGGTATATTTTTTTATTTAATCATTCGAATGTAGTGGCATGAGGATTGCTTGTATTAAGATTGAAGATTCGAGTTGGCATTGCCTCCTCCAACGGTTCGATCTCCCAAGATCCTAACTGTGGCATGCCGAATCGAAAGCCAAATGTGTTTCTCTCCGGCTCCCCAATATGGGGGGCCATCTTCCTTTATCTTTTCTTCTTTTTATTTACTTTTTAGGTGTGAGGGAGAAAATATCTAGATTCTTATTTTCCTAAGTTTAATTTTTAACGGCTAAATCTAATGTTTTTATTTGTTTAAGGAGTTCAGGTAATTGGGATAGTTTAAGCATATTAGGTCCATCAGACTTTGCTTTATCTGGGTTGGGATGAACTTCCATGAAGATTGCATCGCATCCTACAGCGACAGCTCCACGAACAAGATCCGGGATAAGCTCCTTTTGGCCGCCACTTTTATTCCCTTTGCCACCTGGAAGCTGAAGGCTATGGGTTGCATCAAAGATAATTGGGTAGCCTAGGTTTCGCATAAGGACCAAAGACCGCATATCTACTACAAGGTTATTGTAGCCAAATGTAAATCCACGTTCTGTGAGTAATATTTTTTTACAACCACTGTGGGATAGTTTGTCAATGACGTTTTTCATATCCCAAGGGGCCATGAATTGCCCTTTCTTAACATTGACAGAACAACCAGTTTTCGCTGCTTTTATAATCATATTGGTTTGTCTGCATAAAAATGCTGGGATTTGTAATACATCAAGGACTTGAGAGGCAGGTTCTATTTCTTCTTCTGTGTGTACATCTGAGAGAACAGGTACATTCAGTTGCTGTTTTATTGTTTCAAGAGACTGTAGTCCTTTAATTAGTCCTGGACCACGAAAGGAATCGATCGAAGATCGGTTAGCTTTGTCGTAGGATGCTTTGAATATAAAAGGAATATCTGCATCGCTGGCGGCACGTTTAATTTTTTCAGCGGTATTTAGTACATGGCTTTGTGACTCAATAACACATGGGCCCGCAATCAATACAATGGGCTTTCCACCACCGATTTTGACTTTTCCAACCGTTACAAGTTTTGTTTTTTTAACTTTTAAACCCATGGGACTTTTTTAACGTAAATGTTATAGGAAAGAAAATTGATCGCGTAATCGATCAATATTAAAGATTATGAATTTACTTTGTTTGGAATGATGGTTCTTCCTCATTGGGTGCCTGGCACTCTGGCATTAGAGTATAAATAAAGTTTTTAACCATATCTTGATTATTTGCCTTATGAATGGAGGTGAATCCGCTTTCTTTAAGTTCGTCTATATTTAATTCGGAAAACTCTGAATTTATTAGAATAATAAAGTGTAGGTTCTTAAAATATTTTTTTATGTCTTTTAATTGATCTTGTTCATTTTTATCTTTGCGAAGAACATAGATAATTAAATTTGGTTTGATCGAATTATTTTGTTTTAAACATTCACCAATCCGTTCAAATGTCATCATTAAGAATTTTTCTTGCTTGAGTAGTTTTGCTAGGTGAAGCCTTTCTCCTTTAACTGGATCAATAATAAAGATTGATTTGAAATCAGGATTGTTTTTTTGTTTAGATTGTCGTTTAGATGAGTCCATTTGGACCTACTTTAACACCAAAAAACATACTATATGAAAAAAACTGGATTTTATTTTTGTACATTCAAAATAGGACTATGTGTTTGACTTTTTTTAAAACTATGTGAAAAAATAATAACTTATTAAAATTATAAGATCTAAAGTTTATGATAATTCTTAGAAGTCTATTCGTTGTTTTACTGCCACTTCTAGTCTGGACTACAAATGCGTTTGGAACAGGTCGCATAATTGTCATTGAGGTAGATGGTGTTATCAACCCAGTTGTTGCAGAATTTATGGCAAATGAAATTCATAACGCCAACAAGTTTTCGGAGGAATTGATCGTTATCCAAATGGATACACCTGGAGGGTTGGATCCTTCTATGCGTAAAATTATTAAGGCTATTCAGAATTCTAAAGTTCCGGTTGCTTCATTTATTTCTCCTAGCGGGTCGCGTGCTGCATCAGCAGGAGTATTTATAGCTATTGCATCTCATATTTCAGCTATGGAACCCGGGACAAAAATTGGGGCGGCTCACCCAGTAAAATTAATGGTTGGTGGTGAAGGTGAACAGGCAAAAATAATTGAGGATAAAGTTGTGAATGATACATCAACTTATATCCGGTCATTAGCTGAACAAAGGGGTAGAAATGCTCATTGGGCTGAATTGTCTGTTAGAAAAAACGTTTCTGTTTCAGCAGAAGAAGCAAAACGCCTCAATGTAATTGATTTATTAGCCGCAAACTTGGATTCTCTAGTTTTGGCATTGGATACAAGAGAAGTGAAATTAGGAGGAAATATAATTA
>JABGTQ010000034.1 GCA_018647025.1 Nitrospina sp.
ATCCCGTAGAAGAGTTGCAAATTGAGGATGGAACACTAGTTCTTTTTTATGGACGAAACTATCTTCATCGGGTCACACCGATTACTTCCACAATACCCCGTATTCTTGCCACATTAAATTACAATCTTGAACAAGACATTGAACTCGCTGAGGATGCGAGATTAACCTTCTTTGGAAGGTTGCATTAGCCCTAATATTCCGAAAGCAGAAAAACTTCTAACTGTTTGAGGGCTAAAGGTAAATAAAAAAACTAAGTCTTTTGACTGGATTGTACTAACGCCTAATCGGTTGAAGTTAAAGAAGGTGATTTAGATGGCAAATCAAAAAATCAACTAATTAAAAGTGGAGAAGCATCCAGATAAAACTTTCATGCAAGAAATATAAAGTTCTAAATCTTTGTTCGTTTTTATCAATAGTAAATCGTTACTCTTTAGGAATTTTTCAATTTTTTTTAAACGAAAGAGTTCTTTTTTTGATCTAATATAAATCCATAATCATTTAATTTGTTTTCTAGAAACCTGCCATAAATCATTTGCGGCTTCCAATGCTTTTTTAATATTTGGAAGGCCTCCTCCTGGAACAAAGTCTATGTAGCGAATTATATTGTTTTTATCGGCAACAATAACTGTACGACGTAACATATCCAATCCATCAATAAGCAATCCCGTCTTTTTACCAAATATAAACTCAGGGGAATCTGAAAGGAAAGTCAAATTATGAATTTTTGATTTTTGAGAAAACTCATGCTGACCTTCAGTTGTATTAGTGCTAAGTGTTATAATTTCGACTTTTTTATCTAAACCATCATTAGTCTCACTAAATTGATGAGTTTGCTTGTCACAGACTGGGGTATTAAGTTTAGGAACAATACTTATTATTTTAATTTTTCCCTTCAAATCATTTATCTCTATATCTACGTTTCCATATGCTTTAAGTTTGGCGTCTGGCAAGGGTTTTCCAACTTTCAAGATATCTAAGCTTCTAACCTTAGTATTTGAGAAAACTTTAACCGGGATAATAAAAAAAGAGATAATAAAAATAATGAATAGTATTTGCCTAAACTTTATAGCGTTCATAATACTTACCTTTAGAGTTAATAAGTCGAGTGAAGATTTTCAAAGTCTAAAAATATGGAACTATTATTTCATTTTTTGTCCTGAAGCTGGGATCCCATTTCTCATCCTGTTATTTTCCCGCATTTCAAGCCTGTTATACGTTCCTTCTCGCTTGCTCACATTAGATTCCATACCCATTTGTATTTCAGATGCATCAGATGAATAACCCAAACCTGAAGCTGGGATCCCATTTTGCATCCTGTTCTTTTCGCTCAGTTCATTCCTGTAAGACTTTTCTTGAGGAGCGGATTTAACATGAGCCGCAGCCTCGCATGCCGATCGGGCAGCCGTAGCTCCCAAGTTGGCGCAATGAGAAATATCTGTTTCAGCATTTGCAGTGTCAAAACTCCCAATATTTGGAAACATAAAAGCTGCAACAAATAATGCTATCAATATGATATTAGTTTTCATATTTTTGTTACCTCCGTAAACATTGTTATTAATAACTATATGTATAGTTAATATTTTGATTCCAATCTTACACATCGTCAAGTCAAGAATGTGTCAATACTCCTCATGCTTAGCTCTTCGCTCCTCTATCTCCCGTATACATTCAACTAGACCGACTCCTATGTCAAAAAGCTAACTTTTTTTCTCCCTCCGACCCTCAGATGGCCTAATTGAAAAAGCACATAAAACTATATATTTAATGGTTTTAGCAAACTTTTTCTTCGACAGAAATACATATGGAACATAATTTGCAATATCCATAAAACATCAAGAAAAAAACCCATTAAGGAATTAACAATGTTTTTTACAGAAGAAATAGAACCAAAATTTACAAATTGTCCTCGTTGTTCATCAACCAACACTTTCCTGTCTGCATTTAGCGATAAGAGCTACTGTGTTAACTGTCGCAAACTTTATGACAAAATAGATGGAGCTATCATAAGAAAACAGTTGAAGACACTTTTGAAAGATAAATATGTTGAATTGCAAGAATTTGAAATAATTTTTAGTGAATATCAGGATCTTTTTTATAAAAAGTCCAGTGGACTGTTTAATCCATCTAACGCAGATATCAAAAGAGGAAAGTTAATCCAACTAACGTAAGAATGTCTGTGCTTGGAAGAAGCAAAATCAGAATGCAAAATATGTTTATGAATTTTTATGCGTCAGCCGGTATGCCCCTAGCCAAAGATTCTTAAGTGAAGTTAAGAATAAAGAAAAGTTAACCAAAGTTTAACTTCTTGATGAGCTCAGTAGGTTCTTTAGTCACCTTAATTTTTCCTCTTGGTTTCTACAAGTTTTAGGTGGATAAAATACCAAATAATACCTATGGCTACCTCAAAGTAAAACATCAGTTTATTTTTAAGTTTTATAGGTAAAACTTATGGGTACTTTGAGTAACTGAAGATGGGTGCTAGAGGAATACTTTGTTATAAAAATGTGAGGGGGTATATGTATAGGTAGCTAGAAAAAGTTACCCCCCGCTGACTGTGTCAACGGGGCGAAATTTTCTAGTGGTAATCAGAACCCTGTACCGCTCCTGCTATGAAATTGAGCACTCTCCTTGTTGAGTAGGTCCAACTGATCGGAATTAAGCGTAATTTCCCCGGCAGCATAAAATTCCTTCACCTGAGCCTCTCTGCGTGTCCCCACCACAGCGGTGGTGATATTCTTTTGCTGGATCACCCAGGCAAGTGCCACGTTGATGGGGGCCGTATTGATTTCTTGAGCAATTTCCTGAACCGTGTTTCGCATGTCTTGCGAACCACTTATTGCCATCTGCGCAAACAGGTGATAGTCGCTGCGGGCGGGGGTATTTGAGGACTCTTCATCGAATCGACCGGCTAAAAGACCCCGAGCACTGGGCGAACACGCCATGTATCCGATACCCGCCTTTTCACATTCCCTTAAATTCTCTCCTTCGTACACACGGTGAAGCAAATTATAAGGAACCTGATTGACAGTGAACATCGGGGCTAATTCTGACATAAGGATAATGTCCTTCGACTTGAAATTCGAGATACCTATGGTACGCGTCTTGCCACTTTCTTTGAGGGCAATCATTACGTCGCACAACTTCTGCATATTTTGAAATGAGTCTACATAATAGCCCGGCCAGTGGACCAGATAGGCATCG
>JABGTQ010000245.1 GCA_018647025.1 Nitrospina sp.
ACCGAAAAAACTGTAGAAATATCTGGGTTGATATTTCGGAAGATGGATTGAATGGAAATGAAGAAGTATACACACTTGGATCACCACTACAAAATACTAACTAGTAAACTAGTTTTTTGTTGGGCTTTGGTTCTCTGTTTTTTGTCAGCAGGATCGTTTGCCGGGGCGCATTCAAATAACAAGAGTGAAAGCGAACCAGAAATATCTGGGCACCACCATGGGGAACAAACTGCTCCTGGTGCAGATCGCTTTACCCTGGGCGAAACGGTCTATAAACACATGTGTACTTTTTGCCACGGAGCTGATGGCAATGGAGGTGGCAAAGCGACAGCCTACCTTTATCCTTGGCCCCGTGATTTTCGTAAAGGAATTTTTAAACATCGTACCACCCCTCCGGGGTCTCTTCCTCTTGATAAAGATATCTTTCGAACCATTCAAAGGGGTGTTCCTGGAACGGCCATGCCTGGCTGGAAGAATGCTCTAAGTGAAGAAGAAACATGGTCTGTCGTTGAGTATATAAAGAGTTTTTCGGAACGATTTAAAAATGAAGCTGCACGGCCTGCCATTGATTTTGGAACAGTTCCTTCCTCTACTACCGAGTCGATAGCGGCTGGAGAAAAACTCTATCTGGATATGGGGTGTCAGGGCTGTCATGGAACTGATCTAAAAGGTGGTGGTCAAGAGGCCGAAGATCTTTTTGATATATGGGACCATCGAGTTTTTGTATACGACCTTACCAATCCCAATGCTTATAAGTTTGGCTATGAACCGAAAGATATTTACACAACATTGACTACAGGAATAGATGGCACCCCCATGAAAAACTATGGTCATTTGACAGAAGAAGAACGTTGGAATCTGACTGCTTTCCTTCAATCTAAAGTTGACATCAATCGTGTGAAGGATTCGGGGTATGAAATCGATCTCCATTCCACTAAGGTTAATGACGAGTTTATTCTCGACCCGCATCACGAGTTGTGGGAAAATATTCCCGAAAAAGTGGTGAGGCTTCTTCCTCTCAACGCAAGAAAATTACCAATTAGCCATATCAAAATTCGGTCAGCTTTGAATGAAGATGCGGTTGCTTTTCGATTGGAGTGGCCTGACCCTGTTCCAGATCGTACATCAAACCGTCACCAAGATTTTAAAGATGCAGTAGCAGTTCAATTTGCACTTGGTGATGTATTACTTCATACGCACGGGCACAATGAACCATTTTTTGGGATGGGTAACCGGGGTAAGGTAGTCAATATCTGGCAATGGCGCGCTGACTGGCAGACAGAAATTGAGACCAAAGAAAAGATTGAATATGCCACCAAGGGCATGGACCTTGACGCAATGATCTTCGGCGGAGAAGTTAATCCGGTCGATGCTCTTAATCCATTTAGAGATAACCCAGTTGAGGAACTGAACGCGGAGGGTTTTGGTACCCTCACGCCTCAACCGCGAACAAAACAAAACGTATTAGGAAAAGGTGTATGGAAAGATGGACATTGGTCAGTGGTTCTTTATCGAACTTTGGATTCTCTGAATAAATGGGATAAACAGTTTATGAACGATCAACCAATCCTCGTGGCATTTGCTATCTGGGATGGGTCTGAACAGGATCGTAATGGA
The DNA here is from genome assembly GCA_018647025.1 of Nitrospina sp. Classification (GTDB taxonomy): domain Bacteria; phylum Nitrospinota; class Nitrospinia; order Nitrospinales; family VA-1; genus Nitromaritima. The sequence goes on from JABGTQ010000245.1 coordinate 1,618, forward strand.
CGGAAAGTGGTGTCTATGTGGCAAAGACTTCATTTACCTTGATGTGAAGCTTCGAATCGTTCATAGTATGGCCTTCCTACTATATAGAACATAACTCGACTAGTGGTATGTTTTACTGGTATTGTTATTCATAATAGACAACATGTAATTGTGTTTGGAGGATTGAAGTATGGCGGATGAAGATCTAGAGAACAAAGAGTATTCGAATGAAGAGGATTCTGCAGAGTTAGTTGAGACGGAGGACGAGTTAGATGAGATTGAAGTAGACGAATCCGATGAAGTAGATGAATTGGATGAAGTTGTTGAAGAAAAGATCCCGGAGAAGGGTGCTTATCTAATCATTGGTCAGGGCGATTTTTCCACTGTCATGTCTAACCGTGGTGCTGACGACCCTGGAGATAATACGCTTTCTGCCCCTCAGGATATTTGCAAATATGGTGATATGCTCTTTATTTCTGATTCGGGAAATCACCGTGTATTGATTTGGGATCAGTTCCCTGAAGAAAACGGTGAGCCTTCCAATGTTGTTCTTGGGCAGGAGGACTTTGCTGATTGTTTGGAAAATAGAGGGCTCTCGACGACTTTAGATGAAATGACATCTGGGTTGGGTGATGAAAATCTTGATGGGTTTACCATTAGTAAAGCAGAGGAGGATACCTGTTCTATGCCGGCTGGGCTATGTGTTATTGACGGTAAGCTTTATGTCGTTGACAGTGGCAACCACCGTGTGGCCCGATGGAATGGCATTCCATCTGATGATGGAGAGCCGCCAACACTTGTTATGGGGCAGGATAACCTAGAAGAAAATGAGGCTAACCGACAGGGTTTGGTAGGATCGGGTTCTTTGTTTTTCCCAGCAGGAATTTTCTCAGGGGACGACCAACATGTTTTTGTTGCAGATAAAGATAATCACCGGGTTTTAATATGGAAAAAAATTCCTTTCTCTGATGGATGGAATGCGGATATTTCCCTTGGTCAAATAGGAATGGACGAACGGGATGCAAACCGGGGAGATTTTGACAACGTTCAGCAGGATACTTTGAGCTTTCCGACAGGGGTTTTTTATGACGTGGAAAATGACAAAGTTTTTGTTGTGGATCAAGGAAATAATAGAGTTCTCATTTGGAATCGCCTTCCACGTGATACTGGGCAACCGGCAGATGTGGTGATTGGACAAAAAGATTTTATTTCACGGAGTCCAAATATGGGAAAAGGAGAAGGAAGGGCAAGCAATGAGTCTATGTATTTTCCAAGAGATATTGTTGTAGGGAAGATGGGGATGTTTGTTTCTGATAGCGGAAATAATAGAGTCTTATACTGGAAAGAGATTCCGACAGAAAATGGACAACCGGCTGATATGGTATTTGGTCAAACTAATTTCTATGATAACAGGCACAACCGTAATGGTCAGGCGAATGCTTCGACGTTAAACGATCCTTATGGAATGTGGTTGGAAGAAGAAGAAAACCCAGATTGGATTCCTCCTGAAGAAAATACTCTGGAAAAGACTCAAGAAGAAGATACTTTGGATGAATCTTCTTTTGAGGAAGATACTGGAGAAGGCACTGAGAAGGATAAAGTAAAGGAAGAAGTACCAGAGTATTTATTCAAACTGTTCATTGCTGATCGTGGTAACTCCAGAGTTGTTGTATGGAATGAGTTACCTATTATTTTGACAGAAAAAGATGAGGATGATCAAGATTATATCGAGATAGAAGACGACAATCTTCTTATTGGAGATGATGATGACTACCTTGAGGAGGAAGGTGAGGATGGTTCTCCAGAAGAACTCCCCTCCGTCTAAAGTCCATCTAAGTCAAACCTAAATCAACCGACATTTACTTTTGTATGAAAGTCAAAGTAGGCCCGGTTGATCGCTTTCTTTTCTCTCTAAAAGCCGAGAGGGATGACTATTTTTTGTGAAGCTTATCAAGCCCTAACCGCAGTAGGGGGGGATCCCTTCTTTTACTAGCTTCCCCAGGTTTCCATTTTTAAGGTTTTCTTGATTTTTGGAAATACCTATGGCCATAACTTTGCTTGACTCTTCAAACTTCTCCATGATTTCCTTGGGTGAATCAGTTATCAGGTTGCCGAATTTAGGTTGGCACTTAAGGTTTCCTACGTCACAACACGGGGTCATTTCCCCAGTTTGTAGAATTGTCATGATATCAATCGATCCCCTTGCCGCCGGGCAGTGGATAATGTAAGGATTTTGAGGAAAAGGAATTGATGTCATAGATCGCATACCTTCTGTGTCGACCCGAAATGCTGGAAGTAAGCTAAGCCCCAAGGTAAAATTTTCCCCGTGAGCAAAGGCCTCTGTCCCTCCCATATGAGTCTCGTAAACTTTATCGTCACACTCAGCCTGATTTTTAACCAACCAAGAAACCTTTTCATTATATTGTTGGAGAAGTTTTACTACGTGTTTAAAGTTTTGTTCTTCCGTACTAAAAAAAACCTTCAGAAGTTGGATTTGTTCTTGAAGGTGAATTAGATTCTCAAAAATAAGATTGATGATCATTCGATTTTGTAAAGTTATTAATTCTTTCAGAAGTGGTTTTTGAAATTTTTCCCAGGCAGTGGGATACAAGGTGATGTCTACTCGGCCCCCTCCTTTCACGATTTCAATTAACCGCAACCAGCGCTTTGAGGATTTTGAGTTTATCTCTAAGTTGGTATGTACACACACAGAAGGCGATGCAGATTGAAAAATCTTTGTAATTTCGACAATATGTGGGTTTTGTGTAGCCTCGCCTCCAGTCAGGTTAATCTCTTGTTGTGCGAGAGAGTTCAGCGTGTCGACCTGTTTAATTTTTGATGCCATGAGGCGGGCTTGATCCGGGGTCATGTGCCAGTCTGATTTTGGGATATCAGCTAATGGTTCATAGACATGACAGTCTATACACTCATCTCTGTTATATCGGTTACAACTGGCTTCTACAAAAATGCTAAGCATCGGATAGGATAAAAATTAAAAGATAAGTTTCACAGTGTGTGATTGATACAACAGTATACCTTTTATGAAAAACTTGGAGGTAGATTATCTTACTGCAGTTAAAATTTCTAATAGTAATGATTATAAATAGGATCAATATGGCCATCAGCACAAATTCATAATAACAAATGAAATAGGTTCAGTAGGTCCTTGGAAAAGGGGGATATACCTTTGGTCATGGTACCCTAATAATGCAAGGTCAGAGGATACTTGCCTTACTTCTTTCTCGGTTACATAGGCGACAGTATCCGGCACACCATCGATGTTCAACTGGTCAACGAGTTCTTTTATTTGTTGTTGTTGACTACTCGGAGTTCCTCCTATCGAGGTATATTCCATTCTGGATTGGTAATGACTTTTATATACTTTATTTAGCGCATTTAATGTCTCAAGCATAAGAATGTCTCTATCCCAAGAAGACATATTTGGTGCATCACGATGAGTTTGGATTAGTTCCACTAAGCTTATAACTCTGTCCTGCAAATGTCTCCCAACATAGCTGTGTTGGTATTCCTTTTCAACCGACGAGAAACCTTCTGCAACCGCCCACTGGCTCAATAGTTCAAAATTTACCATGAAGGTATATTGCCCTCCGTAAAGGTTGAAGTAGGGGCGCTCTAAAAAGTTAAGTTCTTGCGTGGAATACATGCCGTAATCCATGCTCGTATATCCAAGCCCACCTTCTCGAAGAAGATGACGTGCGCGTTTAATGGTTGCCAAAGCCCCTATGTTAACAGGAATGGGAATTTCATCGGCTAAAAGATTAATGTGTTTTTGCAGTACCTCTGCTTGAGGCCAGTCATCGATGGTAATCCTTTGATAAGTCCTTTCCCAGGTTATAGACTGTAAAAAATTGGGGTAATTTTTTAATGAGTTAAGATTTTTTTCATTAAATGATTTGATGAAGGCATCGCTATCAATTCCTGTTGTGGCAGGGTCAATTAAAGGTTGGATGTATTCTTCGTAAAGGGAGTCTTCTTTTTTTAGCAAGACTTTAGTTGACAGGTCATCCCAAATTTCGTTGGAAATAATTTTGTCGATTGTTTGTCCACGGAAGCAATCCGTATGATTCGCGTCAATCTGAACCTTAAAGAATTTTCCCGGGTGATTTTTTAAGCGTGTATTGTCGCTTGCCCCATTAAGAATCTCCATAGAGAAGTCGCAAAGGATATAACGCGTTTTAGGGTAAATTTTCCCTTCTGTATCAATTGACTGCAGATGGCTCAGAAAGCAACCCGCTAGATTCCCATTACCTACACCCCACTCCATTACAAAACGAGATTGGACGCTATTGGCTTGCTTTAGGGCTTGTTCGAAGTAGTTTTCGGCTAAGGCGTGCGCTAACCGATGGTCTTTACTTACATAAGTCTGAAAATAGTCATGGATACCCGAGCCTTGAATCCCGTAAAATATTTCATTGACATGGGTTTGCCATTCATCAGCAGGTTTGAAATCGCCGAGAGAGAGAAGGTGGGCTTCAGAACTCATAAGGTCTGTTTCTCACCCAAATCAAGGGTCAGGATTTAAGTTCTTCCATTCCTGGGCTAGCGGTGTCCATACTCTCACCTGAAGCAAGTTGGCCGGTCTGTGAAACGCCACCAGGGATATTAGTTTCGTTGTCCGTTTGTGATCCCTCGTTCATTAGGCTTTCATAATTTCTAAAAGCTTCTTGCGCATCTTCCATTCGACCAACCTCTTTGTAGCAGCTGTAGAGATTCATCCAGGCAAGGGAATCACTTTTATTCATGCTGGTGGCCAGTTTGAATTCTTTGATAGCCTTTTCAATTCGACCGATCGTTGCGTACAAACTGCCAAGATTGGTGTGTGGTAAAGAATAATCTGGATCAATTTCGGTAGCTTTTTTAAAAGCTTCTACTGCTTCATCGGTCATGTTCTGGGCTGAATAGCAACTTCCCAAGTTACAGTATGCTTGAGGATCTTTTTCATCAAGCTCTATGACGCATAAAGCGTGATTGAGTGCTTCGTCATAATTTTCTGAATTAAAGTAGGCAGTGCTTAGGGCGGATCGAAGTTCAATGTCTTCAGGCGAAAACATTAAAATCTTTTTTAGAACCTGAACTTCCTCATCATATTTTTTTTCCATATCGTAGGCAGCAGCAAGATTAGCGTAACCCAATCTGTCCATCGGGTCGATTTCAACTACCTTCTTAAAAGATCGGGCAGCGCTCTCATACATATCTTGGAGCATGAATACGCCACCTAAGTTTAAGTGAACTTCAGAGTCATCAGGAAGTACCTCTGAGGCACGGGTCAGCTCTCGTATCGCTTCGTCTTCGTGGTTAGACATAGCGTAGGCAGTCCCTAATAACTTGTAGGCAATGCCATTTTTGTTGTCACGACTTATTACTTGCTTGAGCTGTTTGGTTGCATCCTCCAACTCGCCTCCATCGATGTAAAGTCTTCCCAGTTCCAGTTGCAGGTCAACGCTATCTGGATTACTTTTTAGTTCTTTTCGAACTTGACGAACTCTTTTTGCAATATCCATCTCGCGTTTAAGTTCTTCTGGGTCGCGTACCCCTAACTCCTGAAATATTTCAGGATCTATTTTCATAGTAGTCCAACCAGCTCCCTTATCCCCTTCAGCTCCCATAATCTAATAAAACTCCAGTTAAGTAGCAGTTAAACCATTAGTAATTAGTTTGATTATGATCTTAGAAGATATCTCAAGAGGTGTCAAGACGCGCTAGATTGATGAAGATTGTTTAGGTACTTTGAACCAATGGGCGAGTCATGTTTAAAATTTCTTCTCGCCCATAGTGATCTAAGTATAACAGGAAGTGTTCTCGTGAGAGATAGTTCCAGGTTTTTCGTGACGGGAAGTTTGATTCTATGGTTTTATCAAAATTTTCGTAAACATCCAAAACTTCATCTTTTGTCATACCTTTCTCGATTTCATAATCAAAAATGATTGCCATATCACGTTCGGGATCACGTAAAATTCGATTGATTTGAAACTTTGCAGGATCATGGTAAATGGCAGAATCTTTTTCCAAAGAAAAAACAGATTGTCCCACTGAATGGATCGTGCCATCCCCTAGTTCACTATGTTGAACTGTAAAGTCGATAGTTTCTTGTGCTTCGTGTTTTTCTTCCGTCGGGAATCCGAAGAATAAATAAAGATGATTCCATATTCCAGCGAGAGAACTATTTTCTAGAACTCTTTTTTCTGTAGCTTGATCGCAACCTTTTTCAATAATAGAAAGTATCCTGTCATTCGCACTCTCCAGTCCAAAAAACAGCATAAGAAATCCGGCCTTATACATATTCTTGAAAAGTTCGACAGTTTCTATTGAATCAGACTCAAATTTCAGCATACCTAATGCCCGCATTTCCACTCCTTGAGACAGGATCGCTTTAGACATACGGTCAAAGGCATTTGGAGAAATTGCTTCATCTGAAAATGTGAAATATTTTGTTTTGTACCTTTTTCCAAGATAATCAAGCTCTTCTGCCACGCGCTCTTCATTTTCTTTTCGGTAGTGTGAATCATAAATAAAGCTATGAGTGCAGAACGTGCACTTACCCCAGTAGCAACCTCGACTAGCCATATAAGGTAGAACTGGGTATGGCATTAGATATTTGTTTAAAGGCAGGTCATCGAAATTTGGGCATGCTAGTTGATCATATGAAAGTGCTTTGGCCGATGTGTTGCGTACGACTTCTCCATTTTTAACATAAATAAGGTTGGGGACTTTATCTAATGATTTTTTGTCTTTGAGTTGGTTTATTAGCTGGTCTAATGGATGCTCTCCTTCGAATAAAACGATACTGTGAAACATTTCATCAAATAGTATTTTTTTATCCTCTAAAATATCTTGGTGTCGAGCGAATACGCTGCCACCGATGACGATATGGAGATGAGGGTAGCGAGTTCTAAGAATCCGTGCCAGAGTCAATCCTGGGATTACCTGACCGGCATGAATAATGGAAATACCTACCAAACCATATTGGCTCCAATTGACCTTTGCTAGGAGTTCGTTTTCGTAAAGTTCTAAAAAAGGATTTTTTATTGGGTCTCGAGTTGCGGTAAGAATTCCCTGAAGGTTTTCCTCTGGGTTGCCTTTCATAAAAAAAGAATCCAGATCAAGCTTGCTTGGGTAATGCGCATAAGAGATCAGTTGCATTGCTACCTTTAATGTCGTGTAGGCATTTTTATACTCATCGAACTGGAAAAAACGCTTTTCATCTCGTAACACCTGTTTTGCATCATCTATTTCAGAAAAGATGGTTTCCAGATAACTAGTGTCTTCCAATATTTGCCGATGAATAGGCTCTGCTTCTATGTCATCTGGAGATTTAATAGATTTTGAGACTCTTATTGTGATTTTTTCAACGCAGTGTTCAAGATAAACACGAGATAAAAATAAATCATAACTCTCGACGTTGAAGTCGAACTGATCCACTTCATGTCCTTTTGTTTCAAGATAGGCTTTAAGCGTTGGCAATGCTAAATAAGGCTGACTTGGATACCATTGAGGTGGAAAAACCAAAGCGGTTTTCATTTTAAAAGTCCTTCTTGGTCGGTGCTTAGTTATTTTTGATGAAACGTTTAAATGTCTTATAAGTCAAGACTATATTAGGATATTTAGGCTGTCAACGAAGCATTTGATACTTGGTCCAAGTGTATGATTGGAATATGTTGTGATGCCTCATATATTATAGGCTACGATTTCTTGCTAGTAATATTTAAAGAGCGTTGCGATTTCACTCCCCCAGTTCTCCTTGACACATAATAGTGAAATGACTATAATCGAAACTTAACCCCTAAGTATGTTGTAATTTATAGAGTTGTGTTTAAACTTTATCATCGATTGAGGAGACATTCCTTTGAGTGACCAGGAAACCGCGGCAAACGAAGAAGAAAAAAAAGATTCTGAAGCATCTGATGTAATTGATGCAGATTCCTTATCAGACCTTCAGGAACTTGAAAAAATTAAGAAGGAATTGCTTGAAGAAAAGGAGAAGGCATCCAAGGAATTAGCAGATGGTCAGGAAGAAGACGAAGACCTGAGAGAAGTTGATTATCTGCAGAAGTTGATTACCCTTTCGGTTAAGTTTGATCATCATATTGGGATGTTTCTTATGCCTGCTTATATTGATCATGGATTAAAGTATAACCACATGCTGGCAGAAAGTTACATGACACAAATAAATACTATAGAGGCCTTTTTACGTTTATTAGAAAAGGTAGATGGCGTTACTCGCGAACAGGTTACCAAGGACTGCATTTTAAAGCTAAGAAATACCCTTCAGCAAGTTTATAAGAATATTGTAAAGCCCTTGTACAAAGAAGTGAGCTTAATGAAGAAAAAACCAAAGTCTGAGAGTTTGGAAAACTTTAAAACTAACTGGAATGAGCGGTTAGAAGAGCTCCAAAAAGCTTGTGATTTTGAATACCAAGTTCTTGATGTGAAGCAACTTTTAGTACGATAAAATTTTTAAAAGCGTATCTAACCGTGATTGATTTGAGCTTCTAGGGTATATAGTTTGATAGATCCTTAAAGCTTTCTTCGGGTTATACTTTATTTAAAGATCCCTTTTTGGGATAAAGCGAAGAGCCCCGCTTGCGGGGCCTTTTCAGTTTTTGGCCATTTTTTTAAGATTTTTAAGGGACGGGAGATTTTTGTATGTCAGAAGAAAAAGATCAGAAAGCAATGGTTGAAAAGAAGACTAATGAGTCAGCCCTTGACGCCGCATATGAGGAAACTCATCTAGAAGAGACTAAGCCTGAAATCGATCATAGTAAATTATATGTTTGGGTCGCAGACGCTGGGAATGATCGTATTCAAAAATTTGATGGAAATGGAAAATTTATCTCTGAGTTTGGTACCTCAGGCGGAACAAGGCCACCATATAATCCGGGAGAGTTTAAAACACCGAGTGGGGTTACGATAGATGCTGAGGGAAATATCTGGGTAGTGGATTCAGGTTGTCACCGTATTCAAAAATTTGATGAGGACTGGGACTTTATTTTAGAAGTTGGAACGGAAGGTTGGGGGCAAGAAAAATTTTACTTTCCAGAAAATATTATTGCAGAGTCTACAGGAACAATCCTTGTAGTAGACTCATCTAATCACAGCATTAAACGCTATGACGAAGATGGAGAGTTTTTACTTGGTTTTGGGTTTCCAGGTAATTTTGATGGATTCATGAAGTTTCCTACAGGCGTTGCTTTAGACAAAGAAGGAAACATTTATGTTGCAGATAGAGATAACCAGAGAGTCCAAATTTTTAATGAAGATGGGCAATTTTTATCAAAGTTTGGAGAGTATGGGTTTGAGGAGGGGAGACTGAATTTCCCAAATGGCATTGCCGTACAAAATGATGGCAATATCATTGTGGCGGAAAAGAGTCAGAATCGTTTGCAGGTTTTTAATCGTGAGGGTTACCTTCAGCAGGTAATAGGTGAAATGGGGAAAAGAGACGGCCAGTTCAACTGTCCATCTTCGTTAGCTTTGGATCCTTATGGTTATTTATTTGTAGTGGATACAATCAATCAGCGTATTCAAAAATTTGACCCAGACCTTAACTTCGTTGCTAAGTGGGGTGTGATTGGAAAGGAAGCCAGTCAGTTCAAAGATCCTGCTGGTATTGGACTCTCTTGGGAGCCTGATTGGGCGCCTACAGAAGATTAACGGCATTTTCGTATAAATCTCTCAGAGTACTTTTTGGTAGTAATAAATTAGGAGTTTAGGCGTTGACTCATAGAATACCTAGCGACACACTAAATTATCTCCTGTTGTTTTTTGTATTAATGATGTTCCCCGTTATTCTGTTTGGAATAGAGCAAAAGGTATTTGCGGGTGAATCTTCTGATGGAAGCGACTCTTTGTTCGAGAATCAAATTCGCTCAATGACTGCTCCGAAGCCCCCATTAAAACTTTCTGGTGACCCTCGTTACCGAAATAACCAGGACGGTACCGTTTCAGACTTGAAATATGGGTTGATGTGGAAACTCCAGGACTCTTACCAGGAGAAAAAAGAATGGACAAACTGGGAGGCTGCGCAACTTTATGTTGAAAAAAAGAACAAACAAAAATTTGCTGGCCATAATGACTGGAGACTACCTACGCGTAAAGAACTGCTAACCTTGTATGAAAAGGATAAAAGTATTCCATGGTTTTATTACTGGACAACTAACGAAGTCCATATGGATCCAATATTTGGATACACTAGTTGTTGCTTTTGGACTAGTGAGGAGTACAAAGATCTATATGCTTGGCATGTAAATTTTCTTCGTGGTAAAGCTTATCCTAGTATTAAGAAGGGGGAGAAGAATCAAGCTGCTGGGTCCGCTTCTCTTTCAGTGATCCGACCCGTGAGAGGGATTTTAAAAGGTGGATCGGTAGCTGACACGAAAAAGGAGTTGGAGGCTGATTCTAATTTCAAGTCAATGGATGTTTCGGGAAGGGAATCCAAAGCTGAGCTAGGAGTTAAGGTAGATAAACTTGATTAAAAAGAACAAGGTATTTTGTTTCCTAATGTGGAGATTTCTTACACTATGAAAGAGGATGGCAAAGATAAAACATGGAAAGATAAAACTGGAAGAAAATATCAGGCCTATGGAGTCGAACAGAGATCGGAACAAAAAAAATCTGACGAACTCGAGGAAGAAGTTGCTGAGGTAAAGTCAGAAGATTCAATTCCTTCTATCGCTAAGGAAAATGAAATAGAGCAGGATGATACGAGCACTAAAGACCCTGATACCTCAGAACTTGACTTAGAAGAAGAAGGGGAGGAGGTCGAGTTTGACCTTGAAGCTCAAATAGAAGCGTTCCGTCTCCAGATTGAGGAAGAGCCAGAGAATTGTGTTCATCATTATAATTTAGGAGAAGCTCTAGCCGAATTAGAGGAGACTGATGAAGCGAAGGCCGAGTTTGAAAGAGCATTAGAACTCGATAAAGAAAAAGCTTTTAGCTCAATAATACATTTTGGTTTGGGAGGACTATACTATCATGACCTGATTGCAGGAATTCAGGGGAATGTTGTTCGAAGTTCGGTTGGTTTGCACTCTCAACATAAAGCCGGCTGTCAGATTATTCAAGTTAATGATGATGACTATGAGACCCCTCTCAAACAGTATGAGGCTGCAATAAATACGCTAGATAGTTTGCAAGCCGATGAGGAAATTGTAGATCACGTAAAGGATAACGCGCCAAGGCAGATTGCCGATATTTACTATAAATGGGCTTCTGACTTGATAGATAAATCCCGTCAAATTGAGGTTTACGGAGATGAAATAAAAGATGTGAAGCAAAGCTTGCAATATCTTAAAAAAGCGCTCGAACTTAGTCCCAACCATTCACAGGCTCAACTCATGGTCAAATATTCTCGTAAAATGTTACAGGAGGGATGGGATATATATGATGAATACGGTTTTGTCGCAAAAGAAATTCAAGGGGCAGGTTGATTTTTAGAGCGCTTAAAAATTTTTAGAGGAGGCATATATGTCATCGGACAGATTGGATGAATTGATTCGTGACCGATTGAGTCCAGACGGCCAAGTCTTGAGCCTTAAAGCTCAGTTTATACGCGAGGTTGGCGCCAAGGCTCTCGCGCAAAAGGAAGAACTCAGAAACCTTAGGACTCTGGATCTTACTATGAACGATATTGGTGATTTAGGTGTTAAGGCAATAGCAGAATCAGAGATTTTTTCTAACTTGAGGACTTTGAATTTAAAGTCGAATAGAATAGGTGATGATGGTGCAAGATACCTAGCTAACTCTAAAACTTTAAAAAACTTACGTAGCATGCAGTTAGTTGTTAATGATTTTAGCGAGGAAGGGGAAAAAATTCTTCGTAATTCCACAGCACTTTCTAGTCTCAGTTCTCTAAAGTTTAGAGTTTGAATCCTTGAGTGTCATTCTTCTTGAGGTCTTTACTGCAACTAGTTGAAAAAATGCAATAGACTGAAGGGGACGTTTTTAAACTAGAATGTAACTAATTTCTTCTTTTAAATTTTTGTGTACACTAGAGGTAAGACAATTAAACTCGGAAGTATAGATTGCTTTGCTCCCCGCTTTTTTGTAAATTTCCCTAGCCCACTTTTTATCGTCTAGATTTTTAAATAGGCACTCAGCGAGTCGGCGAAACTCATAGAAAGAATTGGCTTCTTCTTCTGACTTGGTATATAAATTTTTAGCCCATCCTAGATCCCCAAAGTTGAAGCACACATCGTCTGCGAGATCGCGAAGTTCGCAGCTTGTTTTTGCCCGCTCTTCTGCTTTTTTGTAAAGGCCAAAAGCCCACTTTGTATCGTTTAAATTTTTGTAAAGGCTGTCAGCAAGACTACAGAAATCTCTGCTACTTTGAGCATTATTTTCAGCCTTGGTATAAAGGCTTACTGCCCATTTCTTATCCGTAAAATTTTTATAAATAGATTCGGCTAGACTGAGAAGGTCACTGCAATCAGAGGCCTTGTCTTCTGCTTTTTTAAATAACTGTTTAGATTTTTCCTTGTCACCCACCTTTTGAAAGATAATATCGGCAAGCTCATGGCAGTCTGAATACTCCTCGACCTTCTCGGTAGCTGTGTTCAAAATTTTTTTAACCCAATTCATTTCTCCGAGTGTCTCATGAATACTATCAGCGAGATCGCAGAGTTCACGAATATTTCCTGACATATTAGTGGCTTTCTCGTATAGTTTTTTCACCCACTCTTTATCATAAAGTGTCTCGAAAATACTGTACGCAAGCCAATTTAACTCGAGGCTACTTTCTGATTTTTCCTCCGCTTTTGTGTATATGCTTCTTGCCCATTTGATATCGCCTAATGTTTCGACAATGCTATACGCAAGCCAATTAAAATCGAGACTATCTATTCCTTTCGTTTCTGCCATCGTATAAACTTTTTTAGCCCACTCTTTGTCACCTGCATCCGCTATCCTGTCAGCAATCATTTTAAGATCGCAAGCATCTTCTGCATTAGCTTCATCATTTTGAAACATTTCAGTTAGGAGATGGTCTTTGTTTTTTAATTTTTGTTCGGCCTTGATTAAGGAGATATTATTTTTACTTTTCAAGTAATCTTTCTTGGCGGGGTTCCTAGATTTATCTGTAATGAATGAGCGAGAGTAGTCTAAATAGTAGGCTTTGTCTCCTGCGTAAATGAAGCTTTTTTCGTATTTAGTTTTAGGCAGACCGTTACGGTTATTTAGTAATCCAGATGGTTGATTCATGTTTTGGCAGAAGGGCTCGGCATCAAAATATTCCATTATTTGCTGGGCGTAGGATTCGCTATCAGTTGCCAAATAAATATGGCCATCAGAACCTAGCTTTTGAACTATTAAATTAACAAATTTGGGGTTGATTAGCCTTCTATTCAGATGCCGTTTTTTGGGCCATGGGTCAGGAAAGTTTACATAAATAGTCTCCAGTTCTTTGTCCGTAAACAAAGCAGAAAGCTTATTTCTTGCATCTCCGTATACGACCCTAACGTTACCTAATTGTCTGGCTTTAACTTTGGTTAACAAGCTTTGGACACCACTTGTTGTAAAATCTATGCCTATGAAATTGTTATGTGGTTCTCTGGTGGCCATTTCAATCAAGAAATCACCCATCCCAAAGCCGATTTCAAGGTTTAAAGGATTGGAGTTCTTAAATATATTTTTCCAGTCCGGCTGTGTTTCAATATCCAGAAAGCAAGGGTCTTTGATCGAAAATTTTTGCAATGAAGCCCTTGCCGACATTAAACTCATTTTTTGTAGACCTTCTTTTAGTTTTTACACGGAGATTGAAATTTCACGTATTTTTAAACATGTCTTTAATGTAACTCAATTAAAAGCGGGGTGATTATTTATCATAATATTTCGTTAATGACTGTGAGATGAATTTATGTAAATAATTAAATAGAATACACTTAAGTTGTCATGGTTAGACAAATTATTTTTCAGTGGGGAAATTAAGCTATACTAGTAAGATGGGAAAGCTGTATGGATTTATTTATTAGGCAACCTGTTATTGTTTTTTTTGGTGAATCGTTTTATTTCCGAACTTTGCCAGTTTACATGAGGTTTTATGCTTAGTATTTTTGTAGAAGCAAGTTGTAATCGTTATGTACGCGATGAGTGTCGGTTTTGTCATGTTTATGCCCCTTTGCAGCCTATTTTAGAATCTAAGGAATACTGGCATATGATGCCAGATACTGCTGAGCTTATGGCAGAAAAAATTCGCTCGATTGAACCATTAAATGATCTAGCGAAACAAGAAATCAACTTGACAGGAGGCGAGGCATCACAAAACCCGCATATTGTGGAAGTTTACAAGATATTTAGAACCCTCTCTGACAACGTAAGGCTTCATACTAATTTAGATATAAACTCTGAAAAATCTAAACGTTGGGAACGTTTGGTCGAAATAACAAAATTGCGAGGCCGTATTGATATCACTCTTTACCCGACAGTATGGGAATCTAGGCAGCAACCATTCTTAGAGAAAATTATTCAGCTGCAAGATGGTTTAATTGTGAACTTAATATACGAAAGTCTGGAGGATCTCTTAAAGCAGATAAAAATTTTGGAGGAATTTTTTATCCATCAAGATAAAAAAAAGTTTGCTCCTGTTATAGAATTGCTTAATGAGTTTAGTGATCGTTTAAGAAAAACTATGAAGACAAATCCAGTATGTCGAGAAGATGATTTTCTGAATGGAATGGGCAATCTTGAAAATTATGTGTCCTGCCCGGGTGGTTTTGTTTTTGCAGTTAATGCGATTCCCTCGTTTCATGTTAATCCAAAGGGAGTACGAGATATGACTTCCTTGCCTTTTCCGCAGGATATTTATAAAGTTGAATGCACTGCCGTTCGAGGAGTGATTGAAATAATGACGATTCTTCAGACAGGAGAGATGACCCCATGTTGCGATGTGGGAAACTTAGGATGCAAACCAAAGTTTGGTAACTTGCTAGCCGACTCTCCGGAAGTTATTTTACAGAAGTTCGGTGTGTCACAAAAACTCATGGCCTCTGGCGCGTTAAAAAATTTAAAGAACATAGAAAGTGGTAAGGCTGGAGAGTGGGTTGAAGAAGGGATCCCACCCTTTTGTGTGTAGTGTGATAATTTTAGAATTCATTGCTAAATGTTGGACCGACTGCTCAGGTTTATATAGGGGGGTGGAATTAAAAAATTAAGATTTTTTAATGTTATAGAACTAATATAGAAAGTTACTGCTATTTTAGAGAAAAGTAATCCTTGTAAACCATTGTGTTTAAATAGATTTGTGTTTTTTTAGTGTTTCTTGTTTAAGGCTTGACAAGGTTGAGTGCTTTTGATATTATTTTTGATAATTATTAGTGTGTCGCTAGATTTTTAGTCTATTAAATTAGATGGTGTTGCGCTAAGCGAGATAAAGAGAAGAATTTTTACGCGGGACAGTTTGTTTAATGATTGTTTCGGATAAGGATGTTTGAGTAGAAGGTGAAAAATTTAATAGAATCATACGGCTTTTTTTCTTGAAAGGGGGAGCACGATGAATAAGACAGTAACAGCTTTAACTTTAGCAGTAGCATTCATGTTTGTTGCAACCATTTCCAGTGCTAACACAACAACGTTGAAAGCTGGTCAATCCAGTGTGTGTGTTCAGGCTTCTTGGGTTGCCTACAACACAGATGAGCAAAAAGATACTCAGTTGCAGTTTAATGTTGGACCGATTGGTTATGGATGGGG
>JABGTQ010000246.1 GCA_018647025.1 Nitrospina sp.
AAAATTTTCGGGTTACAAAAGGGAAAAAAAATTGGTAAGGGGTACGGAAGTTTTCTTAAAAACAGGCCCCTTATCTCGAGAAAAATTTGATCTATTATTTAAGGAAGTTTTAAATGTCTTTATCCATTATTCCATTAAATCAGATTTTTGGAAAATACGACCAACAAACTCGTATGGGTGAGCTAAACCGGAAAAACCCTATTAAAACAATCCAAAATCAGGTTGACCGTGTTTCCATTTCACCTGAGGCGGTGAAAAAACGAGCAATTGGTGTTGCTCTTTCCGTGATCCAAAATAAAAACCCAGCTTCGCTTGAAGCAGAGTCGGTTCCAGAAGCAAATGTTGAAGATATTCCTTATACAGGTAGAGTTACTCAGGATACTTTAGAAAAATCTAAAAAGCTTAAAAATGAAGACGCTTTACCTTCCAAATTAGAAGATGTTCCAATTAAAAGAAGTTGGAAAAAGTTTTCTAATCAATCTATGGATATTAAAGATAAGTATGTCGTTGAAGACGCTGCCAATAAAGAAGGCGAGCATAACAATGCAGCAACTTCTTCTAATGATATAAAAGCTGATCTGTAGATGATTTTGAGTTTTAATAAGTTATGCTGAAGAAACTTTAGAAATAATGTATGTTAGAAAAACTTATTAATCGTTAAAATTTATCTTTGGTTTGCGTGAGTTAAGAATTTCGTATACAAGGTTTCGATGATCTGCATTCCTATAGTTGGTCCTATCCAAAAAAAATCATTAGAAGATATTGCCGCTGCAGAACCCTTGGCAGATTTTCTTGAGTTGCGTCTTGATCTCATGAGCGATTATGACCTTGAAGCTCTTCTCGCTGCTTCTACCAAACCTTGTATTGTAACTAATAGAACCAAACGTGAAGGAGGACAGTTTTCTGGGAGTGAGGAGGATAGAATTGAAATTTTAAAACAGGCTATTGCAGCTGGAGCAGAATATGTTGATATAGAAACGTCTACTCCAAAGCAACTGTTGAAGCCATTTTTAGAATCCGAACGCAAATCAAAGGTCATCCTTTCGTACCATAATTTTACGGATACTCCTGAGGAAATAGGTCACCTTTACGAATTAATGTGCGCGATGCCGGCGGATATCCTTAAGATTGTTACTTATGCCCGTGACATTAACAATAACCTCGCTTTATTTGAGCTTTTGCGCCGATCCAAAAAGGATGATAAAAAACTTATCGCATTGTGCATGGGGGAGAAAGGAGAAGTAAGTCGGATTCTTTCCCCACTATTAGGAGGGTTTTTAACTTTTGGGTCTCTAGAAACAGGTAAAGAAACTGCTCCAGGTCAAATCACTAGTTCAAAATTGAGAGATATCTACCGCGTTTGCGATAAGAGAGATTCGTTTAAGATTTATGGCGTGATAGGAAATCCAGTCTATAAAAGTATGGGATATCTTATCCATAATCGAGCATTTAAAGAAATAGGATCGAATGATATTTATATTCCTTTTCTTGTAGATAACGTGGAGAAATTTTTTAAAGGGTTTAGTCCATATTTAGAGGGTCTTAGTGTGACTATGCCATTTAAGGAAGATATTATTTCGATGATGGATGAAATAGATGAGATGGCTACAAAAATAGGAGCGGTAAATACCGTGGTGCGCGAGGGAAAGGGCTGGAAAGGTTACAATACTGATTGTATGGGTGCTTTGAAAGCCATAGAAAAACATGTCGATCTTAAAAATAAAAATGTGTTAATTATTGGTGCGGGAGGAACAGCAAAGGCAATCGGACAAGGAGTTTATGAGAAAGGTGCGAAGATTACTGTCACCTACAATCGAGATAAAGAAAAAGGCATTCAATTAGGCCGGGAGCTAGAAGCAAAAGTTGTCAGTATTCAGGAGATAGATAATGAAGAAATAGATGTGCTTATAAACTGTTCGCCAGTTGGAATGAGCCCAAATCTTGAAGAAACACCAATTTCGTCGCGTTGTTTGCGTAAGGGAATGGTTGTTTTTGATTCTGTTTATAACCCTCTTGAGACGCGTTTGATTCGGGAGGCTAAAGTGGCAGGATGTGTCACAATTTCGGGGGTCGAATTATTTGTCAATCAAGCTGTTGGACAGTTCGAGCTCTGGACGCGACAAAAGGCTCCGGCAGAACTTATGCGTGATGTTGTTTTGCAGGGACTGGACAGTAAAATATAGTCTATAGTAGTATTTCTTTGCACTAAAAAGGTTCACTTTTATACCTTGGAACTTTAGGGTCAACTACTTGTGACCAGGCATCAATCCCCCCTGTTAGGTGATAAACTTTCTTAAACCCAGACTCTAGCAAAATTTGTGCTCCTAAGAAAGCTCTCTCCCCATGATGGCAATAAACTGCAATTTCATCTTCAAACATAATTTCTTGAACTCGATCTACTAATTCATTTAGTGGAATATGGTTTGATCCTTTAATAGAAGCAAGAGAATGTTCCCACTCTTCACGCACATCTATTAGGCAAATATCTTCACCTTTTTTAAGTCTTTCATTAAGAACAATGGGTTGGATGTGTGAAATTTTACTAGTTGTCATCAGGTTTTTAAATCTAGTTTTAATTTATTTACCAATACAAAAAGAATTAAAAATTTGATCCAGTAATTCGTCCTCTACAACCTTCCCTAAGATAGTTGCAAGATGATTCATTGCGATATTAAGGTCAATAGCTACAAATTCTTCGGATAACTGACTTTCTAATGAGGTAAGAGTTTTTTCTAACGACAAGGAAGCCTGAACTAAGTTTAAACGGTGCCTTTCACGCGATATAAAAATTGCTTCGCCGTTTGTTTCTTCTTTTATAACGCAACTATAAATAGCATTTATAAGAGAATCAAGGCCACTTTGTTCTTTAGCAGAAATAAAAACAACTGTGTCGGTTTCAATTTTTTGGCTTAGTTGTTCAATTGGCCACTGTTCGGGCAGATCACATTTATTGATGACAACTAATTTAGGCTTCTCATGTATTTCTTTGCAAATGAGATCATCATTTTCGTCTAGAGGCTGCGAACGGTCAAAAATGACAAGAGTGAGATCAGCGTTATCAATGGCTAATCGAGTTCTTCTTATACCTTCTTGTTCAATAGTTTCTGGGTGTCTACGTAGTCCAGCTGAATCAATAATATTAATATGGGTGTCTTTAATACGCACTTTTTCTTCTAGTGTATCTCGGGTGGTTCCCGGGTGTGGGGTGACAATAGCTCGATCCTCTTGAAGGAGAGTATTAAGTAAACTAGATTTCCCAACATTAGGTTTGCCTGCAAGAGCCACTGATGCTCCGTCTCGAGAAATTTTTCCCTGTTTATAGGTGTTGATCAAATTTGATACTTCTTCACGTACTTGTTTTAGCTCACTGATTGATGAATCTCGTTTTTGAAAATCTAATCCTTCTTCAGGAAAATCGATAGCTGCTTCTACCTGACTCAGAACAAAGAGTAGGCGATCATAGAGCTCTGTAATTTTTTTAGAAAGGCGCCCTTTTAGTTGCAGAATCGCTGCCTGCAGGGCTTTATCAGAAGCTGCTGATATAAGATCAGCAACTGCTTCTGCCTGTGACAAGTCTATGCGACCATTCATAAATGCACGGCGCGTAAATTCACCTGGTTCGGCAAGACGTGCGCCATAGTCAAGGACCAATCCGAGTATTCGAGATGAAACAAATGTCCCGCCATGAGCACTAATCTCAACCACATCCTCACCGGTATAACTTTTGGGATTTTTGAACCAGGTAAGCACAACTTCATCTATGCAGTTTCTAGTTGATGGGTCATAAATAGAGCCGAAATGAGCTATGTTCGGGGAAATTTTTTCTACTGGGTTGCCACTGGGAGTATGAAAAATTTTTAGAGCAACCGACAGTGAACCCATTCCACTGGAACGGATTATACTTATTCCCCCTTCACCTTTTGGTGTGGCTATGGAAGCAATGATGTCACTCATAATAAAACTTAGTAAAGCTATGGTTATGTAAAAAGACTACCCTAAAAAAAAATAGAATAGCGGTAAAAAGGAAAGGGTTCCCCCTATGGCGGGGCACTAGTCTTTGCTAAATTTATAGATATACGCTTGTTGCGATATAGTTAGTATATTGTTGATTGTCCAGTATAGAACTAAACCCGATGGGAAAGACATAAATAGAAAAGTAAATACAATAGGCAACATCATCATGATTTTTTGCTGCATTGGGTCGCCGATGGATGGGTTAAGTTTCTGCTGTAGAAACATAGTAGCTCCCATTATGACAGGCCAAACATAATAAGGATCGGCAACAGAAAGGTCTTTGACCCAACCAACGAATGGAGCGCCACGTAGCTCTATGGAAAAAAAGAGGGCATGATACAGTCCTATGAAAACAGGTATCTGGAGAAGCATTGGCAGGCAGCCACCCAGGGGATTGACTTTATGTTTTTTATAAAGTTCAATCATTTCTTCATTCATTTTCTGACGGTCACCCTTATGTCGTTCTTGAATGATCTTAACGTAGGGCTGCACTTTATGCATCCCCTTCATCGACTTAAAACTTTTGTGTGTGAGTGGGGCGAAGATAATTTTAATAATGATAGTTACAAATATGATCGCCCAGCCGTAGTTGTTAAAAATTTCATAGAAATATTGGAGTGCTTTAAGCAAGGGTTTTACTAGGAATGCAAACTTATTTCCAAACCAACCATAGTCCATAAGGCGTACTAATTTATGACCTGATTTTTCTAGCACCTGTAATTCTTTGGTCCCGGCATATAAAATATGAGAAGAAGAGGCGGATGATTGGACACTTTCCATTTTCAATCCAACATAAACGTTATCACCATATTTTTTTACGACAGCAGATTTAATCCCTTCTTTAGGAATAAGCGCCGTACCAAAATATTTATTTTGAAAAGAGGTCCATGCTAGGTCGCCACGGTGAACGACTTCATTGATAATGTCTTCAGGTGACGTTTCCAAGCGCTCATTATTTACAAAAGTTGTAGCCCCGCTAAAAACGATATAATCTGTTTGCGACGTGACCTTCCCTCCCATACCTGGGCCATATAAAACGTTATAAGTTAAGTTTTGAGAGGCAAAAGTAGGCGCTTTAATTTGTGTTTCAA
>JABGTQ010000247.1 GCA_018647025.1 Nitrospina sp.
AAAGGAGTTGCTTCTTTTTTATATGCTTCCTCTTTTTCTGTCGATTGTTTTTTTTCAATTTCATTAGATTTTTCCAAAAACTTTTTCCTAACAGCGTCAGTATCAATTTTAATCGACTCTTGACCTAAGTCTTCATCAACTCCAGGGTCATCTTCCATCGCATCTTTTTCTTCCATCGCATCTTTTTCTTCAATAACTAATAACCCAGTTAACCATAAGGATGTACCAAAAAGAACTCCACCACCCAAACCTCTTAAGATAGATGTCATAACCGTAGCACCAAACAAAAAGCTTCCAATACTCAAAAAACCAAATGAAAAAACAGCTAATCCCATGGACCATTTATTAATAATAGTATCATTCATTGCAATGAAAAGGCCGTACGCCAAAATAATGTGGATTGTTCTTCACCTACCACAGACTGTTTTTCGCTCATTATTTTCTGAGCTAATCGACTAATGCACTGAGCCACTTCAGAGTTTGGGTACAATTGTGAAAATGCTTTTTGTTGTCGAACTGCTTTAGTTACAAACGGGTCCGATAAAATGTACCCAAGATATTCAATAGAAACATTTGGCAAAAATTTATCTGCAACGGCTGTGAGGTTCCTGAATATCAGTTGCGCTTCTGATTCTGAACCAACCGAATTTATTACCAAGCGAAAATATTTTTGTGCATGGTTCATATGTAGTGTTTTGATGAGCGCATAAACATCTGTTAAAGAAGTAGGCTCAGTTGTTGCAATTAGTATAGTCTCATGCGCCGCGCTACAAAAGTAGGTGACATTTGTAGAGATACCTGCTCCTGTGTCGAATATCATAAAATCGTAACCACTGCTAACCTGATCTAATTCTTCCATGAGTACTACTTTTTTTTCATCATCAAGTTGAGTCAGTTCCTGTAATCCACCTCCTGCTGGAAGTAAATGGATACCTGCGGGACCCTCGGTGATAATATCTTGAACATTTTTCTCCCCAGATAATACATGGCCTATATGAAACTTAGGATTAAGGCCCAATAGAATATCTATATTGTTTAGGCCCAAATCAGCATCCACCACAAGAACTTTTTTATTCTGTTTGGAAAGCACATATGCTAGATTCGCAACGATATTAGTTTTACCAACGCCACCCTTACCGCTACTCACGGCCAATACTCTTAGAGAAGAAGATTTTATTTTATTTGACACTATGTTTTTCAAAGTCTTTGCTTGATTTCCCGTAACCACTATATCCCCCTCAATTTATCCCTATTTCAGTTAAAAATCAAACGAATTACCCTATCCTGAACGGCAACTTCAATATCTTCCGGAACGCGTTGACCCGTCGTCAAATATGACAATGGGAGTCGGGTCCGCAAAGAAAAATTTACTACCGATCCAAAGTTCAAACCTTCGTCTATTTTAGTAAATAAAACACGGTTAATTTCTAACGGAGAAAACTGTTTGTAAGATTTCATGAATTGTTTTTCATTAGACACCGCGCTCAAAACAAGATGCGTCTCAATTTCATCCAACCCTTCAAATATTTTTGATAATTGAGCCGAATAATCATGATCCTTATGGCACCGACCCATAGTATCAATTAAAATAACATCCTTGTCGGAATGTCGTTTCACACACTCTTCCAAACCAGAGTTATCCTGAGCAGTCTCCACAGGAATACCCATAATATCTCCATAAATTTGCAATTGTTCAATGCCTCCGACGCGAAATGTGTCTAACGACACGAGTGCAACTTTCTTTTTTTTTCGGTAAATCAGATCAGCGGCAATTTTAGAAATAGTGGTCGTCTTCCCAGCTCCCGTTGGACCAACAAGAACCACTTTTTTTGGCAGACTACCATTGGAAGCTTCAACACCACCTTTACATATAATCAACCGCTGCATAATTTTTATAAATTTATTTTTTAGAGAAAGAATATTATCATCTTCATCTGAAACAGTTATTTTTGAAAAAACTTTGGCAATAATTTTTTCGTTCAATCCATTTTTAATTAACTGAGAAAATAGATCGAGTTGGTGATTCTTTATACCTAAAGCCTTTGCGCGTTCAGTTTGGCTAAGAAGTGAATACATCAATGACTTTATATCTGGCTCAGCCTCAGCATAATTAAAGTTAGAAGACCCTATAGTACTTTCTTGAGATATTACTTCTATCTCACTTTTAATATTATTTGATACAGGGTCAATGGCAGCTGTGATTTCTACTTTAGAGGCCCCTCTTCCATTCCATGCGGAATCGTCACGAATAGAGCGTGTTGTTAAAATAAGAGCATCATTTCCCATTTCTCGTTTTATAGAAGCTAAGGCCTCGCTATAATTACCTGCAATATATTTTTTAATTTGCATTCAGGTCCACCACTTTCAATGTTTTGATTTGTACCGATGGAATAATTTCGCTATGTGACAACACTGCTAAATCAGGTAAAAAACGCTCCACAAGCTTACGCAAATGGTGTCGAATTCCCGGTGATGCTAGTAATACTGGAGACGTTTCCATTTGAGGGGTCATCGCCTCAACGGCTTCTTGTAATTTAAGTAGTAACTTCTCTGCTACCGTCGGCTCCAATGCCAAAAATGATGTTAGCTCTGTTTTTTGAATAGAGCTATGAATAAGCTCTTCTATTTCACGATTGAGAGTCATAACAGATAAAGAACCGTCAGCTGATTGAAATTGTTTGGTAATAGGCCGAGCTAGTGATTGACGCACATACTCAGTCAAGAGATCCGTATCTTTAGTGGTTAGGCCATAATCAGCCAACTGCTCAAGAATCGTACGTAAATCACGGATGGAAATATGCTCCTTTAATAAGTTTTGTAAAACCTTTTGTACTTTTCCAAGGGACAAAACATCAGGAATTAACTCTTCTATCACCTTTGGATTACTCTCCTTAAACTTATCAACAAGGGCCTGAGTTTCCTGTCTACCCAAAAGTTCTGATGCATGTCGTTTGATAGTTTCTTTAATGTGAGTAGTAACAACTGTTGAAGGATCCACCACTGTATAACCAGCCATCTGAGCTTTCTGCTTGTCTGAAGCTAAAATCCACACTGCTGGGAGACCAAACGTCGGTTCTTTTGTCTGAATACCATCGATCTCCTTCTCAATCGTTCCTGGGTTCATAGCAAGTAAACGATCTGCCATAATTGACCCTCTAGATACTTCCACTCCCTTAATAAGAATTCCATACTCATTAGACTTTAATTGCAGGTTATCGCGGATATGAAGCGGGGGAACGATAAATCCCATCTCTAATGCAAACTGCCGTCGCACAGATTTTATTCTCTCAAGTAATTCTCCATTACTATCTGCATCAACCAATGGGATCAACTCATAACCAACCTCTAATTCCATTATATCGAGAGGAAGAATCGATTCTACGTGTTCAGGAGCAGGGGCCTTCGCATCGTCTTCTTTCTTACGGTTCTCAATTAGAACTTTTTTATTCGTATCTTTGAATTTATTAAACCCAATTACTCCTGCAATAATCGACATTAAAAAAAATGGGAAATGCGGTAACCCAGGAATCAGTCCAAAAATGAACAATATTGACGAAGCAATGAGAAAAGCATAAGGCTGATTAATCAGCTGGCTGATAAGTTGTTTTGGTAGACTTTGATCTGCAGTAGCGCGAGTGACAACAAGGCCAGCTGCTGTCGATACAATCAATGCTGGCAATTGAGAAACTAACCCGTCACCTATTGTTAGCAGTGTATAAACTTGTGCTGCTTCACTAATATCCATATCCTGCTGAAATATCCCGATCCCAAACCCACCAAGAATATTTACAAGTGTGATCAGGATTCCAGCGATAGCATCACCTCTTACAAAACGGATAGCACCATCCATTGAACCATAAAAATTGGCCTCTTGTTCAAGGTTTTGTCTTCTATTACGAGCTTCTCTATCATTAATCAGACCTGCATTTAGATCCGCATCAATGCTCATCTGCTTTCCTGGAATTGCGTCCAAGGTAAAACGCGCAGCTACCTCTGATGTCCTTACCGAACCTTTTGTTATAACAATAAAATTTATCATAACAAGAATGATGAATATTACTGTTCCCACCACAAAATTACCTCCTACAACGAATGATCCAAAAGATTCAATTACATCACCTGCTGCGCTGACGCCTTCACCGCCATTTAAAAGAATGATACGAGTTGATGCCACGTTCAGAGATAATCTTATTAAGGTAACAATGAGTAGAAGTGACGGAAACACTGAAAAATCTAAGGGGCCCTGCATGAAGATAGAAACCAATAAAATAATCAACGAAAAGGTAATACTAAATGAAAGCAATAAATCCAACATGAAAGGCGGAATGGGCATTACCATAACCGCTAGAATTACAACCACTCCAAGACCAATCACATACTCTTGCGGCCTCTGCAAAAGTGACTTCCATAAGGTAGCTTGTTGTTCCATATACTAACCTTTAAACTCAAAATTTTGACGCATGAACCAAAATAAAAAGCCCATAAGTCTTTATAAAAAAAGAACTAAAATTAATTCAATATGTTTACCTTGAAACTAAACCAAGCTAAACTCACTATATCAAGTAATAGTGCAAGGTCTATACCAATTAAAACAGATGGTTATTTTAAACTTGAGGCAGGAACTGGGTTTATTCTTTTAGTTGAGGCTGAGACTATAGGTTA
The DNA here is from genome assembly GCA_018647025.1 of Nitrospina sp. Classification (GTDB taxonomy): domain Bacteria; phylum Nitrospinota; class Nitrospinia; order Nitrospinales; family VA-1; genus Nitromaritima. Next base: position 4,663 of record JABGTQ010000247.1, read on the forward strand.
CGTTACTACAAAGATGTTTTTCCTTTTAATTTAAAAACGTAAGCTAAAATCTCAGCCACAGCCTTATACAAACTTGCAGGAATCAGTTGCCCAACCTCCACATTTTTGTATAACGTACGTGCCAGAGGTTTGTCTTCTACTAAAGGAATGTTATTTTCTTTAGCAATTTCACGAATTTTAAGCGCTATATCATTTTGGCCTTTAGCCACCACAATGGGCGCTGCATCAATATCAGTATCATATTTAATGGCAATCGAGAAGTGTGTTGGATTTGTTATCACCACATCTGCATCAGGTACATCAGACATCATCCGGCGACGCATCATATCCATCTGAGCACTTCTAATCCTTTGCTTTATCTGTGGATTGCCATCCGTATCTTTACGTTCATCTTTTACTTCCTGTTTTGTCATACGAAGATTTTCTAGATAAGTAAATTTTTGGAAGGAAAAATCTAATACCGCCAAAAAAATCATGACAAGAAGCACCTTGATCATGATCTCAACCATAACTTCTCCCATAAAAAAAAGTAATTGCCCTACCCCATAACCCGTAAGTATTGGTATCTCGTCCCAATGACTGCTAATAGTCTGATAAGCGATAAAAGCAACTATGGAAATTTTAAATATCGATTTAAATAATTCCACTAGGGAGTTTTTGGAAAAAATACGACCGAACCCTTTTAATGGATTGAGTTTGCTCCATTTAGGCTTTAAAGGATTCAATGAAAATTTTAGACCACCCGTTTGAACAACGTTTGAAAGTACGCCAGCGACCATGATAGGAATAAGCATTGGGCCAATCATTAAAAAAAAGTTCTGCATGTTCCAAGTCATGAGCCGAAAAAGCTCAGAAATGTTCAGATTGGTAGTGCCCATCTCCGCTAGGTTAGAATACCAAGTTTTAATGACCTTCTCGGTTACACCCCTTCCTGCAATAGAGAAAGAGATAATACTAGCAAGCAAAACAAAGGCGGATGAGATCTCTCGACTCTGGGCAAAATTACCTTTTTCCTGAGTGTCGGTAATTTTTTTGGACGACGGCTCCTCAGTTTTTGTGTCTTTATTTTCGTCAGCCATTATGAGAGTCGCATAGAGTTATGGGTTAAAAGATTGCATGATACCCAAAAAGTTGTCGGGAAGTTGTTCTACTTGTCCTTGAACAATCAAGCTGAAAAATGACATCGACATACCAACCATGAGCAAACCCACTCCAATTTGTAATGGAAAACCCACGATAAAAACATTCATTTGCGGCACAGTTCTCGCGACTAAACCGAGTCCCACGCTGATAAAAAATAAGATCGCCATACAAGGCGCGGCAATCTTTATTGCAGTTAAAAACGTAGCCTTAAAAAGTAGCAATATAATTTCTGGAGTGAATGTAGAAAAATTTATCTGGGATGGATTGATTAAAAAAAAACTTTCAACAATTGCCCCAATAATAATATGGTGGGCGTCTAAAGCCAGAAACATAAGAATGGCAAGTATATTATGAAATTGTGCTGTGATCGAAACCTGAGTCTCGGTTTGTGGATCAAGAACATTAACCACTCCAAATCCCATTTGAAAATCAATAATGGTTCCGGCAATCTGAACAGCTGCAAACAGCAACTTTGCTGAGTAAGCTACAGCCAAACCAATTGTAATTTCTGAAAACAAACTAACCGCAAGATCAAACAATCCCTTGGGGTCATGCATTGGTGTCGAACGTACTAAAGGAAACACTGCAATCGAAATAAAAAGAATCAATCCGATCTTGATACGACTAGGAACCTGTGAACTCCCCAGGATAGGAATAAACATAATGAGTGCGCCAACACGAAGCAAAACAAATAAAAAATTCTGATATTCAATTGGGCTAAGATCAAAAATACCCATCACTGAATGTAGTCAGGAAAATTAATTAGTATATTGGATGTAAACTCAAGCATCAGTTCAAGAAGCCACGGAAAAAAAACAATCAATGAAAAGAAAACAGCTAAAATTTTTGGAATAAAGGTCAACGTCAACTCTTGAATCGAAGTCACTGCCTGAAATATAGACACCAACAAACCCGTAAC
>JABGTQ010000248.1 GCA_018647025.1 Nitrospina sp.
CATCAGGAACATTTCTATAGACAGTATGGAGGATGCGGTCACCACGATCAAACACCTCCAGTCAGTTTCAGAAGTTAATTTGAAAAAATGGCAACAGGAGAATTTAGCCTCACTGGACAAACATTTCAACTGGAAGCGTTTTTGTGCGCAAGTTATATATGAAATAGAAAGTGAGGAAAAACCAGACTTGACTGAGACTAGTTTCACTAATCGTTTGTTTTTATTGTTTGCGGAATTCCGGTCTCCTTCTTTTTGGGGAAGGCCAATCAATTTTTATCACTTTCTTAAAGCCAATTTGAAGTATATTTTGCAAAACCGGGTATGAAAAATAGAATTTCTCCGATAAATAAAACGATGCTCTCCACGGTCTGTCGTGTTTGTAAAATGCAAACTGAAGCCATTTTTTCAACAGTTATATTAGATAAATATTCTGTTAAATACTGCAACTGTTCGCAGTGCGGATATGTACAAACCGAGGAGCCATATTGGCTGGATGAAGCTTATAACACTCCAATCAATGATTCCGATACTGGCATGATAATGCGAAATTTGTGGTTAAAAAATATTGCAGCTACATTGATTTATTTTTTGTTTGATAAGAAAAAAATATTTCTGGATTATGGAGGTGGCTATGGGGTGTTTGTGCGCTTGATGCGAGATGTTGGATTTGACTTTTATTGGCAAGACAAACACACAGAAAATCTATTTGCTCAAGGATTTGAGTTTTCGGAGTCAGATAATACTAATGTTGAGCTACTGACATGTTTTGAGGCTTTCGAGCATTTTGCAGATCCGCTAGCGGAATTAGAAAAATTACTGAGCATTTCCCGTAATATCTTGCTGTCTACAGAATTTATTCCGGAACCAACACCGCTACCTGACGATTGGTGGTACTATAGCACCGAGCATGGACAGCATATCGGTTTTTTCCAGAAAAAAACTTTTGAGTTTCTTGCAAAAAAATACAATCTTTTTTTCTACACAAACGGCCAAAACATTCATTTATTTACCGAGAAAAAACTCTTGCCATCCTCCTTCAAATTTATGACGAAAGTTTCCAAATTCATAACTCCTTTGATTCAAAAAAGAATGAAATCGTTAACATGGATAGACTATGAAAAATTAAAGGTTCCTGTTTCATGAATACCTTGAAGAACTACTACATCATTATCAAAACTCTGTTATATTGTTTGTATGATAGCTTAGCTTTGTGGAAAACGCCATCTCCGCATAAAAACCGCTTGGAGGTCGTGCTATTGATTCGTCAAGATGCAATTGGTGATTTTGTGATGTGGCTGGACACTGCTAAAGAATATCGTAAATTATATACTCCCGATAAATATAGAATTATTTTGGTGGGCAATGCATTGTGGTGTGACTTGGCGGAGGAACTACCATATTGGGACAAGGTGATTCCGATCGATGTCAAGCAATTCAAAACATTTTCCGGTTATCGGTGGATTCTTCTCCAGAAAATCCGTAGCTTTGGAGCGCAAATTGCGATTCAACCTACGTTTTCACGGGAATTTTATCATGGGGATTCATTAGTTCGGGCCAGTAAAGCCACTCGGAAAATAAGTTCTGTTGGAGATATGGGGAACCGCAACTGGTTAAAAAAGTTTATAGCGGATAGTTGGCACACTGAACTGATACCTGTCTCCACCAGGCCCATGGCAGAATTAGAACGCAATGCTGAATTTTTTTCAGGGTTATCTAATTATTCGCACATAACTGGCTATCCCCAGCTTGATATACATGAACTTTGGCTTTCATCCGAGTGGAGAGAAAAAATATTTTACATTCTTGTACCTGGAACAAGTGGGGCAGTTGATGGCAAAGAATGGCCACCATCATATTTTTCAGATATTGCTACAAAAGTTTTCCGGAAAACAGGATGGGAAGGGGTCATTTGTGGAGCAAAGCAAGAGCACAGTCTTGGTGAGCAAATCCTTAAACAATGTGATGCACCTCTTCAAAATTTATGCGGCCAGACAACACTGGTGGAATTGGCTGGTTTGTTAAGTCAAAGTCGACTGACAATAAGTAATGACACAGGAGTAGTTTATCTCTCTTCAGCCGTTGGTACGCCATCAGTCTGCATTGTGGGTGGAGGACATTTCGGCCGCTTTGTACCTTATCCGGATTTGACTGGGCAGACCAATAATCTTAAAGAAGTTTTTCATAAAATGCCCTGTTTTGGCTGCAATTGGAATTGTATTTATCCAATCAAAAAAGGAGATCCCGCACCTTGTATTGCAAATGTAAATGTCGACGCTGTTTGGGGAGAAGTAATTTCTTTGCTAAATAGTTAATATTTAAAGCTACTGCTTGACAATCCCTTCTAAAAGACCCACTTTAGGATTTTTTAACTTTAACTTCCTCTTAATAATAAGATTTGCGCAAGGAAGACGGGCAATCCAGCAAGAGTTACCTGTTTTAGGAAGATAATAATTTAAATCACCAGCTTTCTTTTTAATAAGCTTAAAAGGTACTAGTTCAAACTCTGTGTGACTAGACCTAGTTTGTGAAAAAGGAATGACTTTAGGTGGGATAATAAAACCAGAACTTAGCTCTGTTTTTATTTGTCTTGTTTCAATTAAGTGTAATAATTCTTTTTCATAAAATAATGGATCTTTTTTGAAAGAGACACTTACAATAAAAATACTCGTAAGCATGAATGCAGAAAGATATGAAAGGCTAAACCATGATTTTTTCAGGATATCTACTGAAAATATCATTGGGGAAGTTGCGGGTATTATGAGGAAATAGCTCCAATTGAACCTTGGGTCAGGGGCTGTTAATAATAAAAATATGATCCCGAAAACACCCATGCCAAAAAGCCAATACATAGCAGGGTGTCTCTCTTCAGACTTGATCATTATCCCCTTAAGCACTAGTAGTGCAGATAACAAGACAAGAATAAAACCAACAAAGTTAGATTTTGTGGCTTTTGCCCAATACCAAATCCATGATATAGAATTAATTTTATCTTCTGGTACACGTTCTAAAGCATTTATGGCAGAATCGTAGGTTTCTTTTGAAAAAAGATAGGCTTCATGCTCCCCAAGACTCCATGGAGCCTCTATGCATATAGGAACTGGAAACCAGAAACAGCCAGAAGCTTTATACCCCGAAGAAGCTATCATACCTAAAACCACAAAACCTAAAAGAAAAGAAAAGAATAAAGATTTGATTTTACTTTTACTGAGAAAGAAATATAAAACAAAACTGACCACCACAACTGGAACTATAGTAAATTTATATCCGACTGCAAAAGTGGCAATAAGAAATGGTAACTGTATTCCCATCACTGCTCTTTTATTTTTTTTTCTTGCTTCTAAAAGTAGTACGATTAGCCAAGAAACAAATATCGTTACAAAATAATTAGCTATATCTGAAGTAGCAGAGTGAAACATCTTCTTATATAGGGATATCATTAAAACGGATCCTAAAATAATTAAGAGGTAAGAATCACTTGTTTTAATATGATTTGAAGAAAGTCGTTTCAATAAAACTGCGATTTGTAATAGTAAAAGAAAAAGTACAAGCCCATTTGTAATTGAAAACACCCGGTGTTCAAATACACCATGATTGAATGTAGCTATCACAGTATTCCATGAAGATAACAATGCTAGTCTGTTATGAATCAGACCAATTCCATAGGTTATTCCATATTGAGAAAGCCATTCAATGTTTCCTATATGGTATCCGCCAGTATCGTCCCAAACAATTGGAGAACCGACCATATAAAATGCTGATGAAAATAGTAAAAAAACTCCTCCCCAAAAAATACTTTTCTGAAGAAAAAAGTTTTTCCACCAAATCTTTAATTCTAACTTTATCTGTGTATTTTGTATCAAAGAGAGAGATAGTAGACTAAAAGCGAGAGGAAACCAAAAGGTTAGTACAAACCATCCAGAAAGGAAAAGTTGAATTAACCCAATAATTGAAATCCCAATCCAGAATGAAATAATTAATTTATCAAAAGAGCGAGATAAAAAACTCACTTTCAAATTATTTAAAATAAAAAGACCTAAAGGAATGGAACAGAACAGGATTACTCCCCAAAGAAAAATGATAGAAATCATAATAAAAATTGTAATAGTTTATAATTATCAATATGTTATATTATTTTTACTTCCCTGATGGTCTATCCAAGAAGACGGCTCAATGCTGGAAAATAATAAAATCAAAATTGATCAAGAAGAAATTCGCTTGGGATATTCCAGATTTTATGGTGATAATGTTAGGTCTTGAGTTATGCTTTGAGGTGAAATGTTTCCTTGCGTTTCTGAAATGTGTTTTAAGAAACATAATATTATAGTATTTATACTAGGTAGTTCACTGTTAATTTATAATCAGGCTATTATGATACCTAAAGTTATTTGTAGATGTCTGCATTATTAGATTCTAAATAGAATATCGATATTATTAATTAAATTATTAGAATAATAAACTTATATAATTTAAATACGTATGTTAACTGATCTTCCTAAGAGTAAAGATATTATGGAAAACCCAATGGGTTTTCCCACTTCTTTTGAGCTTCCAATAATCAAAGATCTTACTAAATATAAAAATACTCTCTATGCTCCTGCACACGTGACTACCAATTGGGATGGGTATAAAACCCATTTGACATCAGTTCGGCCCTCATTTAAGCCAAGAGTTTTGCTAATGGGGCATGATATGAGCGAGATCGAAAATATTACTCTGATGGCATTAGGAGGAGTAGTAAGAGAAATGAATGGAATCCCCTACTATCTTTTAGTAGGACCTCAAAATGTCCATCTCACTCTTGAGGCAATTGAAAAAAATCAGCCAGAATGGTTAGGGATAAGCCTTTACACAGGTTTGACAACTTATGTTTTCGAATGGCTTATACAGTACAAAATGGACAAGGCTCGATCAATTACTAAGAAAAATATTTCAGATTTTAAAACTGCAGATAAACTTTTAAAAGGAATGGTTCGAGAATCAAATGGTCCTGTTTATGAGGGGAATAAATTGGTTTATGCTCCTGTCATTATTGGGGGGCATTATAATAACTACAACTTTAAAGATTCCTGGGAACGAGGAGGGGAATATGTCGTTAGAGGAAAAGGTATTAACATTTTCAGAGATATTTTACTCGGTCTTTATAGTCCCGGAATTTATCACGATCCAATGCCCTACGCCAATATTCCAAGAATGGACAGGGGAAAGTTTTATAAGGATACTTTTGAATTCTCGGATGAAACAAAAAAATATGCATTAAGTAGAATTAAATCCATTTTGACTGCTTTGGGGTGTAGTTATTCGTGTACTTATTGTTATGTGAGTTCCCTTATTGATAACCTGCGTGAAGCATATAGTGAAGTGGGTGTGAGACCACCCAGTATTATTCAAGATAGATTATTGGAAACCGTTGTCCAAGAGGGAGAGGAAATTCTTGCTTTGGATCATATATACGGTGTAAAAACGACAGCTGTATTTGATCAGGCAGATATTTCTTTAAATAATATGAAATGGTGGGGCCAACTGAAAAATCAATGGTTAGAAAGGGTAGGAATCCCTTTCTATATTCAAGCTAGACCCGCAATGTTAGCAGGAAAGAAAGGAAAAGAGCGAATTGAAATGATTTCTGATAAAGGACTTGTTGCTGGGATTTCAATGGCTATTGAGTCCGGAAATCCAAAAATCAGAAAACTCCTTCTTGATCGCCATGAAAACAACGATACCATACTGGATGCAATTCATAATGTGAAAGACAGTAATATCCCATTGCGGACGCAATCCATTGTTGGACTACCAGTATTACGACCTTCTCAAGTAGTGAACCCTATCCAAAGTAAACTGTCTCTGATTGATAAAAAAGGGGAAGAGTTTTATTACGATGATCCTATTCAAGAATCTTTAACTTGCCTGGAACTTGTTTGTTCATCAAACTTCGGAAAAGAAGATTACTATTGGAATGCACTCTATTCACCATTTCCAGGGACTCCATTAGGAGATTATGCTGTTGCTTCAGGTTTTGCAGATGATGATACGGATGCCCATGCATACCAATTTACAACTGATAGTGGATTAACTTGTTTCACAGGAATTACTTTGAAGCGCCAGATTGCATTCAGTCAAACCTCCAATTTTTTTGCTCATTTTAAAAATGGAAAAGATTTAATGGTTTTATTCCTTTACGGAAATAATAATTTCCAATTGAGTGACTTTGCGGAATTTGTTGAGACGAGGGCTGGATTCTTTAAGCCACATGAGAGACCAACCCAATTTGGAATAATCCCCAACATTAATCAAAACATGTTACTAAAATTTATTGATGATGTTTATCCTGAGAAAGATAATAAATTTAAATCAATTAATGTAAAACTTGTGGGATACTATCTGGGTTTATTGGATGGATTGCTCCTGGCAGCAAAAATTGCCGACCAATACTATGAATTTAAAGAGCAGGAAAAGGAATTTACATTAGCTGATCTGTACCGGGTGGAACGTATTCACTATTATGACAACAGTTATAACATGGCATATATTCCTGAACGTTTCGAAAATTTTCTCCGACCCTTAATACACGATAGCCGAGTTCCTGCAATGCGAACCGGTTAAACTGTGACGTTACACAGCAAAGTTACTTTCAGTATTAATTAAATTCAATTAAAATCCTTTTTAGCGGAAAGGTTACCGCAGAAATGTATTTGTTTGAGGAGGTTGCTCTCTCCAAAAAGTGAGTATCTCAAACTTCGTCGTTGATGCAGTTGGGAAAAAGTTGTACCTTTGTTCTCTAACTAAGATTTTTCAACCTGCTATCTTCTTCCGCAATTCAGCAATTCGGTCACGTAATTCAGCCGCACGTTCAAATTCGAGTGATTCCGCTGCTTCACGCATTTCATTCTCAAATTCAGCAATTTTTTCTTCCATTTTAATCACTGTTTCGTAGACTGGACTTTCTTCTGCAGTGTAAGAATCGCTTTCCAGCATGTCATTCATTTCAACAGGCGCAAAGGACGGTGCGATTTTCCGGAAAATAGTTTTCGGAACAATACCGTGTTTTTTATTGTAAGCTACCTGTTTCTTACGGCGTGAATCAGTGAGGTCGAGTGTGATTTGCATTGATGCTGTAACCCTGTCTGCATACATGATTACAAGTCCGTTGACATTACGTGAGGCGCGTCCGGAGGTTTGAACAAGTGAACGTACTGATCGCAAAAATCCCTCTTTATCCGCATCAAAAATCCCGACCAGCGATACTTCCGGCAAATCCAAACCTTCGCGCAGAAGGTTTATTCCTACCAAAACGTCAAATTCACCCGCCCTTAGATCGTGTAAAATTTGGGTTCGTTCCACCACATCCACATCTGAGTGGATATAGCGTACTCTCACATCAAGATCGTTATAATATTCCGTGAGGTCTTCTGCCATACGTTTAGTGAGTGTGGTGACAAGCACACGCTCCTTGCGTTTGGCCCGCAGACGTATTTCATGCAGCATATCATCCACCTGACCGAGCACCGGTCGTATTTCAATTACCGGTTCAAGCAAACCTGTGGGACGCACCACAAGTTCCGCCATTTGTCCTTCTGTCTCCTCCATTTCATAATCTCCCGGAGTTGCAGAAACATAAATCAATCTTTGCGGAAACTCCACAAATTCAGGAAACTGCAACGGCCGGTTATCCACTGCAGAAGGCAGCCGGAATCCGTGTTCAACAAGGGTAGATTTTCTCGAATAATCCCCGCGGTACATCGCTCTAAGTTGAGGCAGAGTCATGTGACTTTCGTCGATAAATATCAAAGAATCATCCGGAAAATAATTGAGCAAAGTGGCGGGAGGAGTTCCGGCCGCGCGCCGATCCATGATACGGCTGTAATTTTCAATTCCGGAACAGGAACCGGTTTGTTCAATCATTTCTAGATCATACTCCGTGCGCTGCAAAAGGCGCTGAGCTTCCAGAATTTTATTGTTTGCATGGAGGTCTTCGAGACGTTCACGGAGTTCTTCCCGGATTAAACGTAAAGTTTCCGGAACATGTTCTGCAGGCGCGACATAGTGCGAAGCGGGATAAATAACAAAATGCTGATATGACATTTGCTTTTTCCCTGTCAAAGGATCGAAGCGGACAAGACTTTCAATTTCATCGCCAAACAGTTCCAATCGAATTGCAGATTCTGCTTCCGCCAGATAAATATCTATCACATCGCCACGTACCCGAAAAGTTCCTCTATGAAAGTCAATATCGTTTCTGGTATAAAGTAACTCTACCAGTCTCGCTACAATAACCTGCCTTGAAAGGCGTTCTCCCACTTTAAATATCAGCAGCATTTTTTCATATTTTTCCGGCGACCCAATTCCGTAAATGCAGGACACACTGGCGACAATCAGTACATCTCTGCGCTCCAGCAGAGAACGAGTTGCCGACAAGCGTAGGCGGTCAAGGTTATCATTTAGCGCTGTGTCTTTTTCGATGTAAAGATCGCGGCTCGGAACGTAAGCTTCCGGCTGATAGTAGTCATAATAACTAACAAAATATTCGACTGCATTTTCGGGGAAGAAATTTTGGAATTCGTTATAAAGCTGGGCTGCAAGGGTTTTATTATGTGCAATAACCAGGGTGGGACGCTGTAGCTGTTGAACTACATTTGCCATTGCGAATGTTTTTCCAGAACCGGTAATTCCCAACAAAACCTGATGTTTATGTTTTTGTTCAACACCATTCACCAAAGTCTCAATTGCCTGAGGTTGATCTCCGGCTGGTTTGAAGTCAGATTGAAGATTAAATTCCATAGATTTATCTCTTAATTATCAATCACTTCCTTTGGCCATTTGATCATTCCCTGCGGATAAATCACATTCAAGGAATACAGTCCATGGGCCGGTGCGGTAATTCCGGCTAACTTGCGTTGACCGCTTTCAAGAGCTTCAGCAACATCATCAACGTTTTTACGGCCCTGCCCTACTTCAACCAAAGTTCCGGTAATTATACGTACCATATGCTGCAGAAACGAATTTGCTTCAAATTCAATTTGCAGGGTAGAGTAGCGGAAACGCTTTTTGCTGATCAATATTTCACGAATATTTTTAAGCGGACTTGGAGAAGAACAATTTGCGGCGCGAAATGCGGAAAAATCGTGCTCTCCGATTAATATTTGCGCTGCTTGCTCCATCCTCTTTATGTCTAAAGGCTGATTAATCCACCAGCTTTGCTTGCGGGAAAAGGCTGGCTGATAAGG
>JABGTQ010000249.1 GCA_018647025.1 Nitrospina sp.
CACTTCATCCGGGCAGAGGAAAACATCCAAAGGGGTGGCTATGCGGTAGCCTCCGGACCCCAACTTCCCTCCCACCAGAACATTGAAACCATAAACCGTATTACCCCCTTTTTCCTCGATGGCTGGGACCAATGCTAGATCCTGAGTTTCTGCATGGACGCAGTCATCCGGGCAACCACTCACTGTTATGTTGAACTTTCTTGGTAAATTAGAAAATTCCGGGTTGTCAAGGATATGTTCATTCAAATCCTTTACTAACGAATAGGCATCCACCCTTTCCTTCGGGTTCAACCCGGCCACCGGGCACCCCATAATGTTACGGACATTGTCCATCCCGGTTTGAGAAGTTGTCAATCCCATCTCTTCTATCAGATCAAAAACCTGCGGGATGTTTTCAATTTTTAAATGCCGCAATTGCACCTGCTGGCGGGTGGTGATGTCGATGACGCCATTGCCATAGATTTCTGCAATGCACGCAAGAGCCCGGACCTGATGAGAAGAAGAAAACCCATTAGGAATTCTCACTCGCAGCATAAAAAATCCTGGAGTGGGGTTACGCAGAAACAGCCCATACCATTTGAGGCGATGGATGTCTTCTTCGCTAATAGACTCCCAACCCTCTTTCGCAAAACGATTAATATCGTCTTTTATTTTTAAACCATCTCTTTTAGCTTTTAGCAGTTCTATTTTGTTCATAATTTTCTGTCACTATAGTTTTTTTATTGAATAAATAAATCAGAATTACAAGTAACGTGCCATTTAACGGGAAGAGAGGTTTTAGCTTTTATTTATATGAGGTTAGGTCGATCAAGAAATTATTTTGCGCGAGGAGATTTGCCTAAAAATTAATCAAATATTTTTTTTAGCACAATTAGTAATCATTTTAAAATATATATAGTGCTGCTTATTAGGGCAAGTATAGGACGACTGAAATTCATGAACAACACAAAGTCATCAATATAGCTCAAACAGAGTTTGAAGGATCAAATTCACATTTTTTTAAGTTAAGAGCTATTAATAGTGAGTTAACAAATGGTTAATATTCACCAGTCAATATAAAGAATATAGAGATCACAAAGAACATTCTCCTCCTTGTGACCACTATCTGGAACAAAGCCTGTTTGTTATTAATTGGCGACAGGCTTGGTTCTTGTATTACAGTGCACTAACTCACGTGTCAAAAACCTAGATGTTTTTTCCCCGCTGCGACCCTTAGATGTTCTAACCGACCGAGTAACTTAAACTATTTTTTTTAAAGGTGTTAAAATACATGATGTATACAGATAAGGTTAGGAACTTCATAGCGGTAGGTCTTGTTCTTTACGCACGTGTAAATATAGTATGATGAAGTTTATGCCAAATATCGCTACCCAACTCCCTCTTCCTGTTTATGAATTTTTTTATTCAATAACAGTGAACACTGAACCAAGCTCTCTTACCTAAAACTTTTCACAAGAGATTGAACCCGACTCTTTATAACCTTCCCCTTGCTTTCATCAAATGAAAATCGAGTTCCCATTTAAATAGAATAGGGAATCGTGTTTTTATTTTCTTAATTAAATAGTTTTGCCATGTTTTATCGTTCAAACTTCCTTATTAATCAAGCACCTTGAACCGCTTTAAGTTTTCTTGTCATTAAAATTATGGGTCTAAAAACTTTAATACTATCGATTAGTCCCAACTGAAAATTTGGGTGACTTGTTCGGAGTTTTCTCGATTAAACCTATATCCGTTTCCGATTTATTGTTGTTGATACCGCTATGGGTAATAAATTAAGGAGAAATCGGATTAAATCTTCACTTACCTGTAATAGACCCCCTAAATAAAACAGAAAATTAAGTCTATGATCACCGATTATATCCATATCATTTTTTGCATTTACGAAATGGTGCGGTACAATTGAAATGTTCATAAGCCATCAATATTTACTTCGGAGGTTATTATGGAAGCTGAGAGTCCACCTAATCATTAATTCATATTATAAAATTAAATTTAATTCTAACTATAAGTTGGAATATGCCCATCCATGCCCTGAGGGGTTTAGGAGTCGGGTCACCAAAAGAGATTAAAGCCCCACAACCCCTGCAACTGGGTTGATGGGGCTTTTTGATTTGATATGGCAGAATAAAGCTAGTTATGAAGAGATTAATCACCATTTATTATTGAAAGTGCATTACGGGTAGATAGCGAAAGAGAGTTTCACATTGAATCTGCTAAAGGATTACAGCTAACCAGTCGCTTTGGAATTTATGGAGATATTGAGTATGACACTGAACCTAAGGAAGAATGGTTGCTTGGCGGGGAATATACCTTGTCAAAAAATACTGCCCTGACTGCTCAGTATCATTCAGATTTCGGTGCAGGTGCTGGGATGGAGTTTAGATACTGAAAGATGTTATTTGAGCCTAGAGGCTATCAATAGTCCCCACCACCATAAAGAAAAATATAATGGCTTAAAATATTTCAACGGTCACTCCAGAAGTATTGGAGGATTTGAGAAAAAATGGACACCCTATCGAATTGATTGATGTTCGCACACCCGCGGAGTATCGAGAATGTCATGCAACACCAGCTCGACATGTGCCATTTGATTCACTTGATCCAAAAACAATTATGGCATCCAGAAATGGTTCCCACAAAGCACCCCCTCTGCATTATTTGTCAATCAGGTACCCGTGCACAAAAGGCATGTGAGAAATTTTATACTTTGGGTCACACTCAAATAGTGAACGTCGTGGGAGGCACGCAAGCTTGGCAAGAGGGGGATTGCCAG
>JABGTQ010000250.1 GCA_018647025.1 Nitrospina sp.
CTTGTTGACCTGATTTTCCAAAAGTGATAGCATTTTATAATTATCAATGTAATTAAACAGTATTGGATAGTTTTGCTGGTCGATACTAAGGTTTGAACTGTTTGCTCTCTACGGTTTTATAAGTTCTCGGGTGTTGTATGCGATTATTTTCACATAAACCTTTTTTTATTAACGTTTTTTTTGTACTACCCCTGTTTATTTCTTTGGTTTCAGCGCCAATCGTATTTGCTGCTTCTTCACCTGCCTCAATTGATTATGAAAAAGCTCGCTCTTCTTACCATAGTTTTTTTAAATCGGAAAAGAGAATGCAGAGACGTGATCAGTGGCTTGCAGTTATTGGGGAATTTAAATTAATTTATGAAAATCATTTCCCAAGTAACGAATCCTATAAAGCTATATTTACAATAGGGGATTTATATGAACAACTCTATTTCATTTCTAGGAAGGATAATGATCTTGATAAAGCCTTAGAAGCCTATAAGAAAACAGTCATAGATTTTATGCCAGATCATCTGACAGATGATGCTCTTTACCGCCAAGGAGAAATATTTTTATCTCGAAAAGCATATGACGCGGCACTAAATTCTTTTAAGAAAGTTTTAAAAGTACTTCCTCAAGGTGATGTTGTTATAAAAGCAAGATCTCGAATATCTCAAATTAGATCCCTTGTCCCAAAACGCTACGCAGTTAAACAGGTAATTTCAAAAAAAACAAAAAATATATCCCACCTGAAAGATAATCCGAGTAAAAGTATTGGCAAAAAATTAATTTTAGAGAAAATTAATTATACCGTAGGATCGGACTCTGTTCGATTTGAGGTGCATACAAATGAAGCAGTTACTTTTTCTCAAGGTCGTTTATCTAAACCAGATCGAGTATATATAAACTTTAATGAGACGCAATTGGCCGACACCGTTACAAAAATTATAAAAATTCAGAGTCGCTTTTTAAAAGGTTATCGATTGAGTCAGTTTGACAAAAAAAATACTCGCTTAGTGTTTGACTTGAATGAATCGAACAATCTTAAAATAGGAGTGTGGTCTGAAGGATCCAAATTGCTTGTAGAGTTGAGAAATGAAAAACTTCCGGCAATAAAAATGGTTTCGAAATTAAAGAATTTCGAGAAAAATAAAATTATTGTACCTGATAAAAAAATAAATTCTAATAAAGAGCCTGACAAGGAGGTTGTCAAGAAAACCAGAAATAGCTCTTTAGTATTGAATAACAAAAAAGCACCCTTGATTGTAGTTGATGCTGGTCACGGAGGCAAAGACTTGGGAGCGAAAGGACGTAGAGGCCTTCGAGAGAAAGATGTAAACCTTGCCATTGCTTTACGTTTGAAAGATATATTAAAGTCTCGTTACAAGTACCAAGTTATTCTTACCAGAAACAAAGATGTGTTTATTCCGCTACCGGGGCGTGGAAAAATCGCTAATGATAGTAATGCGGATGTCTTTATTTCTATACATGCGAATGCTGCTCCTAGACGAGGAGCGCACGGTATCGAAACTTATTTCCTTGGATCTGGTCATAATGAAGAGGCAAAAGCGACAGCTGCTCGTGAAAACGGAAAACTCGTTAAATCAGTTAAAGATGATCAAACTCAAGAGATTTTGGCAAGTATGATAAGCACCACAAAAATAAATAAATCTTCTCGACTGGCTAATAGTATTCAAAACCATTTGTATCAGTCTATGAGTAAAAAATATTCTGGCATCAAAAATCTAGGTGTAAAAGAAGGGCCTTTTTTCGTGTTACATGATACAAATATGGCAAGTATTCTAGTTGAAGTTGGATTTGTTACTAATCTAAAAGAAGAGAGTCGCTTAAAAAAAAGTTCTTACTTAGATATGCTTGCTTCTTCGATTGCAAGAGGAATTTCTAAGTTTTTACAGGATTTTGATCCGATGATCTAGAGAGATTGAAAACCATGTCTGTATTACCTCTCGTTGCTATTATAGGTCGAGCTAATGTTGGGAAGTCTACATTATTCAACAGGCTTGTCCAGAAACGTAAGGCAATTGTAAATAACACTCCAGGAGTTACTCGCGATCGTATGTATGGTCAATCTGATTGGTTGGGACACTCTTTTACAGTAGTCGATACAGGAGGAGTAGATGTTGAGGGGGTCAATGATATAGAGACTCAGGTTGTAGAGCAGGCTCTCCAGGCACAAGATGAAGCGGATATTTTGATCTTCGTTGCTGATAAGAACCTAGGGCTTACTACTGAAGATAGAAAAGTGATTGATCAATTAAGAAAATCTGGAAAACCATTTTTTTTTATTGTAAACAAAGTTGACGAGATTAGGCATGAGGAAGCGCTTACTGATTTTTCTGAGATAGGTATGGATATCATTTATCCAGTCTCAGCGGAACATGGATATGGTGTTGCTGATATGCTTGATGAGTTGGTGGAGTTACTACCACCAATTAAAGAATCCCTCCTTCCAGAAAATACTGTTCGAATTGCAATTGTAGGCCGTCCCAATGTTGGAAAGTCATCATTAGTTAACAGATTGTTGGATTCAACGCGCTGCATTGTTTCAGACATTCCAGGTACAACTAGAGATGCCATCGATACGATGCTCAGACAGGGGGATAAAAATTTTTTATTGATTGATACAGCAGGAATCAAGAGGAAAGGAAGAACTAAACAGGTATTAGAAAAATTTAGCGTAATTATGGCTTTAAAAGCCATGGATCGTTGTGACATAGCAGTGGTAATTGTTGATGTTTCAGAAGGTATTACAGATCAAGATGCAACTATTGCAGGCTATGCTTTTGAAAAAGGAAGAGGTTGCATCTTTGTTGTAAATAAATGGGATTTGGCAAGGCAAGTTGAAGCGACCAAAAAATCTATTGAAGAGCAGATAAGGCAAAAATGTAAGTTTTTAGACTTTGCTCCAGTCATTGTTTTATCAGCACTATCGGGATATGGGGTGGAAAAGCTATTACCTCAGGTAGAGTTGGTTTATGAAGAGTATAATAAAAAAATATCAACGGGAAAACTAAATGATTGTATTGAAAAAGCCATTGAGAAAAATCCAATACCAAGCTACCGAGGAAAATTTGTAAAAGTTAAATATACGACTCAAATCAGGAGTCAACCGCCAACTATAAAGTGTTTTGTTAATTATCCAGAAGGGATTCACTTTTCTTATAAAAGATACTTGACGAATAGGCTAAGAAAATATTTTGGACTTGCTGGAACCCCAGTCAAATTATTTTTTTCAAGGAATAAAAAAAACTAAATTAAATCAAGTTAGTTGTTTGATGAAACACAAGACTTATAGAATTTAATATGCTTTTTATTCATTTTAAGTTGAGGCCTAAACTATTCGGTTGACCTTAATTCAATGAGAAATGGAGATGGTGTTTTTAGGTTAAAGTTTGATTGCCATAACGATATACCGGAATACTAAAAGTTAATGTTGTTAAAGGGAATAAAAACATCTAAATAAATTATGGTAAGAATGTTGGTTGGTTTTTTATATAAAACAAAAATAATTTAGAGTGATTTAATTTTGAAAAACAGTAAACCATTTGGAACTGTTGTTAAAGCTGATCTAGTTGAGCGAGTGTATAAAAAAATTGGGTTTACTCGTCAGCAGGCTGCGGAAGCAGTTGAAATTATTTTAAATGAAATTAAAATGACGCTTGCAAATAACGAGGATGTTCGAATCTCTGGGTTTGCAGGATTCCATTTGAGAGAGAAAAATGCGAGAATTGCAAGAAACCCTCGGAGTGGTAAGCCTGTTCGTATTTTAGCGAGAAGGGTTTTAACTTTTAAGCCAAGTAAACAGCTATTAATTTCTACTAATAGATTGTCAGATGAACTCAAAAATACCGGATAAGTTGTTTTTTAAAATAGGCGAGGTTGCCAAGCTAGCTGGAGTAGAACAGCACGTTCTTAGATATTGGGAAGACGAGTTTGAAGCTCTTCATCCTAAAAAAAATAAATCCGGTCAACGTTTTTATGAGAAAAAGGATGTGGAACTAGTTCTTAAAATTCAAAGACTGTTGTATTTAGAAAAATATACTATTGCGGGAGCTAAAAAAAAAATTAAAGAGAGTAAGAAGAAAAGTTCTCAGTTATCATTGGGGTTTGATCGGGAGACTTTTATTGATCAGAAAAATGATATTATTTCTGACCTAGAATCTGTTCTAGAACTTCTTCCAGATGATTGAGATATAGGATTATTAGGCGGCTTAGTATAAATGATAAAAAAAGATGAATTCTGAAAAATTCCCCCCATATTTATTAAGGGGAGAATTTTAAAGAATTTGGTTACGATTAACTAAAAGCTTTTTGAGCTACTCCTACCAAAGCATCTATAGTTCGACATCCAAGTAGATCTGCGTCTTCGCGAGCCAATTCATTACCATCAGCGTCAATAGCAATTACTGCTCTATTTAGATACCGACTACGGACTCCATCTAAGTTTAGCTTATTTGCTTTTGCAAATTCTAAGTCTGGATCTTGGAAGAGACTTGGAAGACCACGTCCAGCATTACTTAAAATATCGGTTCCTACTATAATAATTACTTCTTCAGCACCAGCTGTTTTAAACTTTTCCATGTTTTCTTTTACTTGATCGAATTCCTTATTACAAAAACCACCGGCTCCCGGTAATGTGATGATAAGTCGTTTGCCATTAAAATCTTTTATAGCAAGGTTTTGTTCTAAAGGAGTGGATGCGGCATTTTCAGGGCTCCACTCTGGGTTAAGTCTTATTAATTTTACATCTAATCCTGGCAACTGTGCCATAAAACTACCTCCTCAATAATATTATATTTTTTTAAATTCTTTTGATGATATTGACCTATGAAAGTATCATTTTTTTACGCATTTATTAATTTTTATTTATAAAACATTAAATTAATAATAATTAATTTTGGTTTAATCGTATTTATAATGGTGCTCTGCTAAA
>JABGTQ010000035.1 GCA_018647025.1 Nitrospina sp.
ATATCCAATATAATTTAATTCTACCTCTAGATACTTTTTTGCCAAGTTGACCAAGTTGTTCCCTGCGAGTAAATCTTTTTTATTACGGACTCGGTTTATGATGATTGCTGGTTTGAACTCATTAACTATTTCGTCAAGTTTCTTAATTTGAGTTTCGTCAACTTTCTTAATATTTTCTCTTAGTGTCGCTAACGTGTAGGTTTCCAGATCATTCTTTGATAACTTTGAGTAGTCCACCAGCTTTTGTAGAGCGGAAAGGTTTTTTAGTTTTTTACTCAATCGCCTGAATAATGCAGAACGAATAAAACTGAAAGTTTTCATAACAGAGGTTGTTTCAGGCGAGCTCATAATGATCCCTTTTGAGCTTATATTAAAAAAATCTAACACATTGAAGCTCGTCCCTGGTCCAAGGTCCAGAATAACCGTATCCGCATCAATTTTTTTGATGAAAGATATTATTTTTTTTACACGTTCTGAATCAATATTTGCGCTACCGGGATTATCACCGGCACTACTTATAAACTTGAGATTGCTTATTCCAGTTTCTATTAACAGTGAGTCAGGAGCTTTGTCGTTGGTGAATAAATCTTGAAAACCATACAGTGGATGGCTAATACCAAGTAAAGCATGTAAATTTGAAGCACCAAAGTCACCATCCATAAGAACAACTTTTTGCCCGCTAAGCGCTATCCCTACAGCAAGGTTGGTTGATATCACACTTTTCCCAATGCCACCTTTTCCTCCACCTACTGGAATGATATTCACTGTCGTTGCCTTTTATATTTCATTTTCATGTTTGGGAATAGAGGTATTTTTTGTTTTATAGCTTGGTGTTCTTGCTTTTTTGTCTTGCCATAAAGATAAATGATTCTAGTTGACGTAAATACTCCTTGTTCGATCTTGATTTTTGTTTGCTTTTATAACTCACATTGGCGGGTTGATAACTTCCTTGTCTTTTTCGGAGAGTTTCGGTCGGGGCAGCTTCTACTCTTGTTTCAGATTCTTGTTCCAGTGACTGAAATCTAACTTCCAATTCAGACTGAAATGTTTTTAGTCTGCTGACCAAGGCATCTGTTTGTGCTGAAACTGAAGAGTTTAGAATGCTGTTAAGTAATGGGCGAGTAGAAGGTGATTCTTTAATTGTTTCTGAAGAATTATTGGATATTTTTGATTGTAAAGCTGGCTTGGGTTCAAGGTCAGTCTTGACTACATCCTCAAGGGTGAGTTCGACGCGTTGAGGAACAGGAGAAGAAGTAGAAAACTGAGGTTCCGATGTGCTAGAAACTGCTTCATTTGGTTCTAAATGTTTTGTTTCTGAGGTGCTTAAAGTATTGGTTGTAAGAGATTTTTCCCCAGGGACACTTTCTTCTTCTCTAATGAGTTCAGCGAGTTCGTCGATATCAATGTTTGATGATTGCTCAGTTATTGATTCGTTTAGCTGGTTAACCTCTACACGCACTTCTTCTTTTGGTGTTATTATTTTATTCTTTTGGTCAACCGTTATAAATATTTCCTCGTCTTCAATGAGTTCGGTGAGTTGATCGATATTAATATTTGATGGTTCTTCAGTGCTTTCTTCTTTTAAAATAGTTTCTTCTATGATCTGCTCGGCAAGCTCATCAATGCCAATACCTAAAGAGGATTCAGTTGTTATTTCGGTTGCCTGATTTGTACTTGGAACTGTTTCCTCTTTTTGAGCTACTTCAGTAAGGACTTCTTTTTCCAACTCTTGAAGAACTTCATTCTCTGAAGCAACATCTTTCGGTTTATCTGTTTGGAAGGGTTTTGAAATATAATCATAAAGTTCATCCCACTCCTCGACATCAGTCTCCCAACCAAAATCGTCGTCTGAAATCCTTCGATTTTTAAATATTTCCTGTGGTGTTTGATTTAAGTTTTCTTGCGTGAGGGGCCCTGTTTTTTGTGATTCTTGAGGAATCGTTGCCGATTCATTTTCTTGCTTAGGTTTGCCTGCTTGGAATGGTTTAGAAATATAATCATAAAGCTCATTCCACTCCTCGACATCAGTCTCCCAACCAAAATCGTCATTTGAAATCCTACGGTTCTTAAATATTTCCTGCGGAGTTTGATTAAGATCTCCTGAGGTAATTGTTTTTTTCTGCAAACTTGGCAACTCAAATTCATTCCCATACGCCTTCGTATCTGATTCGTTAGTTGGCTGATCTAAGTTAGAATTTTTTGTGCTTTGGTTTTGAGGCAGGGGTTGATTTGTGCTTACTTCCTCGTTATCTTCTTCTGTTAACTCACTCAGTAAGGCATCCAGGCGGTTTTCTTTTAAGGTATAGGATTTTTTTAATTTAATTATGGTGTATGGAACTACCCCAATAATAGCTAAACTTAATCCAAGGAGAAGGGGATCGGATAAAATTTTAGCTAAAATTGGTTGAATTGAGTCTAGAGTTTTCATTTCTTTCAGGCTCAAGAGATCTACAAGCTTAAACCAGACTGGTTCAAGAACTTCTATAATATTGACAAGAATAGTTTCCATTTGGTCCTATTGGCAGAAAAGTAATTGCCGAGAAGTCAATATTTCAGACCTTATACTAGGGCAGATTATACTAATATATTTTATAAAAAGCCAAAAAAATTAATCACTTAGAGTTGAATAACATATAAAGTGTTATAATTTGGTCTCTTTAGTAAATCAGTCCAATAGTTTTTAGCTACGTTGGTAGGCGGATCTTTATTTATAGAATTTATTGTTTGTCACGGATATCTTTATGAACAAAGTTTCAATTACTATAATTACAAAAAATGAAGAAAAAAATATTGAACGTTGCTTAAAAAGTATTAAATGGGCTGATGAGATAGTTATCATTGATACCTTTAGTACTGATCGCACTGTAGAAATTTGTCGTAAGTTTACTGACAAAGTATTTCAAGAAGTTTGGTTAGGGTATGGATTGCAAAAAAACCTATGCGCTTCAAAGGCATCTAATAGGTGGATATTAAATATTGATGCCGATGAGGTTATATCTCCTGAATGTGCAGCAGAAATTCAAAAGTTGTTGTTTGGTCAGCCGAAATTTTCACGTTATCGATTTCCAAGAAAAAATTTTATTGCTGATAGATGGGTGCGTTATGCGGGTTGGTATCCCGACTTAATCGCTAGACTTTATGACAGGGAGCGGGTTTCATTCTCTGAGTCTATGGTGCACGAAAGGTTAATTCCAGACGAAAAAGCAGGTATCTTAAACCAGCCTATTTTCCATTATTCGTTTGACGGGATGGAAGATTACATAAAGCGACAGAATCGATATTCATCTCTTTATGCAGAGGAAAAAAAACGGTTAGATTGGACGGCTGACTGGACCCATCTCTACATTAGACCGGTTTGGGCATTTATGAAAAATTATTTTTTTAGACAAGGTTTTAGGGAGGGGTTTCTTGGTGTTTTTTTGGCCCTTTCAATGATGTTTTATACCTACTTAAAATATGCCAAGACCCGTTCAATACATTAAAATCTGCCTATAAAATTAGGAATTTAAATCCTTTTAAGATAATATATTTCGGTGAAAAGTTTATATTTTTTGATAGATTTGTTGTTCCCCACCTCTAGCGTCAGGGTAGTAGGTAGTCGTTTTTAATCAAGGTATAGAAAACTAACAAAGCTGTTAATGCAAAAAGCTATTTTCCCAGTTGTTACATTCCTCGGAGTAAATTTTTGAATAAACCACAGTTATTGATATTAATGATTCCTGTTATATTTTTTTCGCTTACAGTGCACGAATATTCTCATGGGAAGATAGCATTTTTGTTAGGTGATAATACGGCAAAACTTCTTGGGCGACTTACATTTAATCCCTTTAAACATCTTGATCTGATGGGTACCCTATTTTTTTGTTTTGTGGGTTTTGGTTGGGCTAAACCAGTGCCAGTTAATCCTGATAATTTTGAACGGCCCAGAAGGGATATGATGTATGTTGCTATTGCAGGTCCATTGTCGAACTTAACGCTGGCTGTGATATTTAGTTTCGTTATTCGTATTATAGAGCCTTCAGATAATGCCATTCTGTTTGCTTTGTTGAGTTTCGGGGTGTACGTAAATGTGGCGTTAGCAATTTTTAATTTACTTCCTGTGTTTCCCTTAGATGGTTCAAGCGTTATAAAAGGCTTGGTCCCTCTTGATATGGCTGCTCGATTAGGTGACTTGGACCGATTTGGGGCTATCCTTCTTATTGGAATCTTTTTGATGGATTTCTTTGCGCATACAGGAATTATTGGGTACGTTTTATGGGAACCAATTATGTTTGTGGTTCAGTTTCTTTCACAAGATGCGTTTGCTGAATTAAGCCAAGTGCTCATGTTTATTTTTTTCACACTCAAGGGATAGTAAGAAACAGATATGTCAGGTAAAAGAATTTTAAGTGGTATGCAGCCTTCGGGCCAATTACATCTAGGAAACTATCACGGTGCATTGAAAAACTGGGTTACTATGCAGAGTAGTTTAGACTGTTTTTTCTTCATCGCTGACTTACATTCACTTACGACTTTATATCAGGATCCACAACTTATTAAAAAATATTCTTTTGAAGTGGCTGTTGACTGGTTGAGCTCAGGACTGGATCCGGAAAAATGTACTTTGTTTGTGCAGTCCGCAATACCTGAACATGCTGAATTACACCTAATTCTTTCGATGATGGTTCCCGTGCCTTGGCTTGAGCGCAATCCTACCTATAAAGAAAAACAGGATGAAGTTAAAAATATTGATATGAGTTCTTATGGTTTTTTGGGATATCCTGTTTTGCAAACTGCTGACATCGTTCTTTACAAAGCAAATGCTGTGCCAGTAGGGATTGACCAAGTCCCTCACTTGGAACTCTCACGGGAAATCATACGGCGTTTTAATAAGTTGTATAAGAAAAAAGTGTTTATCGAACCTGAAGCGGAGATTTCAGATGTCCCAAAACTAAATGGGATTGATGGGCGTAAAATGAGCAAGAGTTATAATAATGCTATTTTTCTCAGTGACTCAGAAAAAAATATTACAAAAAAAGTTATGAGTATGCTTACTGATCCTTCGCGAGGAAGACGAACTGATCCAGGTGATCCAGATGTCTGCAATTTGTTTCCAATGCACAAAATCTACTCTCCTGTAGAAATGCAGAAGGAAATCATTTCTGCATGTAAGAAAGCGGAGATTGGTTGCGGTGACTGTAAGCAGAAACTAGCAGATAATTTGTTAAAATCGATGCTTCCAAAAATGGAAAAGAGAAGAAATGTAGCAGCAAAACCTAAAGAGGTATACGAAATACTTCGTGCGGGAACGGAAAAAGCTAGAGGTGTGGCACAGGCTACATTATCTGAAGCGAAAACAGCTATGAAAATTATTTAACCTTTATGACTATGGACTATAAAGAAACGCTAAACTTACCACAGACAGCTTTTCCCATGAAAGCCAATTTGATTAAGAGGGAACCAGAGATTCTTGCTCAATGGGAAAAGAATAATCTCTACACTTTGATTCGTAAAAAACTTAAAGGGAAACCTAAGTTTGTTTTTCATGATGGTCCTCCTTATGCTAACGGTCATATTCATATGGGGCATGCTCTCAATAAAATTCTCAAAGATTTTATTGTTCGTTTTATGACCATGCAAGGATACGACGCCACCTTTGTTCCGGGATGGGATTGCCATGGCCTTCCTATAGAACATCAAGTAACAAAAGAACAGAGAGAAAAAAAAAAGACTCCCTCAAAATCAGAAATTCGCAAACTATGTCGTGAGTATGCAGATAGGTTTGTTGGTGTCCAGACGCAAGAGTTTAAGCGTTTGGGAATCCTCGCGGACTGGGAAAATCCTTATCTAACTATGTCCTATTCCTACGAGGCTTCTATCGTAGAGGAATTGGGAAAGTTTGCCCTCAGCGGTTCTATTTATAATGGATTGAAGCCGGTGCATTGGTGTACTTCTTGCCGCACAGCATTAGCGGAAGCTGAAGTAGAATATGCTGATCATCAATCCCCAACGATTTATGTCAAGTTTCCAGTCAAGTCTGGGTTGAATGGGGAGTTGGGTGAAATCGATTCAACAAAAGTTAACTTTGTTATATGGACGACTACTCCATGGACTTTGCCTGCAAATCTTGCAGTATGTTTACACCCTGAGTTCCAATATTCGGCTGTCGAGTTTGGCAGTGAAGTTTACGTGGTAGCAGAAAAACTTTTATCGAAGTTAGTTCTGGAGTGGAATATTAAAGATTATAAGGTGCTTGGTAGTTGCTTAGGGAAAAAATTAGAAGATGTCATTTGTAGGCATCCATTTATAGACCGTGATTCTCGTATTGTTCTCGGTGATCATGTGACGTTAGAGCAGGGGACAGGTTGTGTTCATACTGCTCCCGGTCATGGACAAGAGGACTATATTGTTGGGCAGAAATACAATCTCGAAACTTATAACCCGGTTGATGATGGAGGTTTGTTTAAACCTGAAGTTGCAGAATTCGGTGGACTCTTTGTAAGAAAAGCGAACCCATTAATTGTTGAGAAACTCAGAGAAGACGGGTATTTGATTCATGATAGTAATGTGAATCACTCTTATCCACACTGTTGGCGTTGCCATCAACCGATTATATTTCGAGCAACAAGCCAGTGGTTTATATCTATGGAAGCCAATGATTTGCGCAAGAAAGCTCTCAATGCTATTAGGAAGATAAAGTGGATACCTCGTTGGGGAGAAGACAGAATTTTTAGCATGGTTGAGAATCGTCCTGATTGGTGTATTTCCCGCCAGAGGGCTTGGGGTGTTCCCATTACTTTGTTTAACTGTACCACTTGTAATGAGATGCTACTTTCACCAGAAGTATTTTCTCATATTGTAGATCTTGTGAAAAAAAATGGGGCCGACTTCTGGTTCGAAAAAGATTCTTTAGAGCTGTTACCAGAAGACACCACTTGTGATTGCGGGGGAAAGAAATTTTCTAAAACTAACGATATTCTGGATGTATGGTTTGATTCAGGAGTGAGTCACGCGGCTGTTCTTGAAAGTGATCCGAACCTAGATTGGCCGGCCGATCTTTATCTTGAAGGAAGTGATCAACACCGAGGGTGGTTC
>JABGTQ010000251.1 GCA_018647025.1 Nitrospina sp.
TTCTCGGCGCATACGGTCAAGAATCACCAATATCAAAGGACGGCGATCTACAATTATATCAGGAGTGCCTTCAGTTATTTTCATAATTTTTCTAAAGTGTCAATCAAGGGAAGCGTGTAACCTACAATAAATGAATTAGCTAAAGGTTGCAACCAGCCCTAAAATGGTGACCATAGGATCGCTTCTAACGAGGATTGGAATTAAAATTAGAATAGACTATTGCTTTATAAAAAAATTAAGTACTTTCCCGAAAAAAAAATTTCTTTCAATGTCTTCGGTGGAAGGTGAAAAATTGGTGGTTAGATTTTAAGGATAGGAAAAGAAATTACACAGACACCTGAGATGTTATTTTATTTTTATTGATTAGTTGGTCAGATTCTACTTGATCAATTACCCACAAATCACAGGATTCACAGGTATCCCGATAGTTTTCTCTGAAATGGTTAAACTGTTCATTTTGCCAGATAGTTTGCAGATCGCCCTTAAGCAGGCTACCCATTTTCACGTCTGGCAAAAGACAACAAGGAGTAACGTTACCCTCGCGACTCACATAGGCATAGTCGAATGTCTTAAGACAGTATTTCCCAGATCGGTGAAGTTTTTTTCTTAGAAGTCGATAGAAAAATCGAACCATCCTTGTACCAACTGCATACTGAAGCCAGTCAAGGCGGATACCACAATCACTGGCTACCCGGTCTGCTTCAGAGAAAATACGTTCCTCTTCGATTTGACTGGGGCGCTTTAACTCAGGTGCATATTTACGATCAATTCGACCTACGTTTACTGCTTCAATACCGATACGTGCTCCAAACTTTATAACATTATATAAATCTTTCTCACATCCTTCATGAAGAGTAGCTTGGAGACGAATTGATGGTTTCCCGATTTCTCGAAGCTTCGCCACTTTTTCTATATTTTCGTATACTTTATTACTAGTATGCCCGTTTGAAACATTATTATCCTCAATCCCATCTATTGAAAAAGTAATCTCATCAAGCTCGGAGTTTAATACCTTTTTCACAATCAACTCATTTGAAAAAAGCCCATTGGAAGTTATCATCACTCGATGCCCACCCTCTTTACAATAGGCAATCATATCAAAGATACGCGGATGCAAAAACGGCTCTCCCCAACCTGTAAGCGTAATACTTTCTCTTTCGGTTAGTTTATCGACCACAGTTATAAATTTATCCCAGTCCATATGCTCCAGTTCAATATCAAGGACCTCTCGTGGGCACATTGGGCAATCCATATTGCATCGGTTAGTGATTTCGATTTGTACCTGACGAGGCTTTAAAGGCAAGATATAGAAAAGTCTTTGAAATGTATCCTGAATCAGTGTCAACATATTTTTAAATGAGGCTAGAAAGGTGTTTCTGTTACTATCAATTTTCTCAAAAATATATAACTTTTGACTAATAGGGAAAAATTAAATAGTATTCTCACTGCTTTTCGGTTTATCCTAGAAAAAACTGTAGTCTTAACCAGAGCTCTTACTAAGCTTTAAAGCGCCTTTTAATCGCTAAAAATAAAGGTTTTTGGCTATTTTCTAGATTCGCTTCAAATACGATCATCCTTAAAAGGAGACTGCTTAAATGGGTCTGACAATTACTGAAAAAATTCTAGCCGCTCACGCTGGTAAAGATAAAGTTACCCCAGGAGAAACAATCTGGGTGGATGTAGATGTTTTAATGACACATGATGTCTGTGGACCTGGAACCATAAGCATCTTTAAAGAACAGTTTGGGAAAAATGCTAAAGTATTTGATCCAGAAAAAGTTGTTATCATCCCCGATCACTATATCTTCACCTCAGATAAACATGCCAATCGCAATATAGATATTCTGAGAGAATTCGTCTCTGAGCAAAATCTCCCTTACTATTATGATGTAGGAACAGAAAATTACAAGGGTGTTTGTCACATCGCCTTAGCTCAAGAAGGACACAATAGACCAGGGGAAGTACTTTTTGGAACTGACTCCCATACCTGCACATCTGGAGCGTTCGGTATGTTTTCTACTGGTATAGGTAATACAGACGCAGCTTTTATTCTCGGCACAGGAAAATTGTGGGTCAAAGTACCTGAAACTATGCAATTTGAATTTACTGGTAAATTCCCAGACTACATAATGGCTAAAGATATCATTTTGCAGGTCATTGGTGATATAGGTGTCGATGGAGCAACATACCGCACAATGGAATGGGCAGGAGACGCAATCATGAACTTCTCTATGGAGGAACGCATGACGCTGTGTAACATGGCCATTGAAGCTGGAGGGAAAAATGCTGTTATTGAGGCAGATGAAGTTACCCTTAAGTATGTCAATAAACGAACTAACAAACCTTATAAGACTTATAATTCAGATCAAGATGCGAACTATTTTTTTAAGAAAACTTATAACGCTTCAACTATGGAGCCAGTTGTTGCCAAACCTCACTCACCCGACAACAAAGCTCTTGTTAGAGAATGTAGCGACATAAAAATAGATCGCTCCTATATTGGTTCTTGTACGGGCGGCAAGTATAACGATTTTCTTGCTGCAGCAAATATTCTCTATGGCAAAAAAGTAGCTGTTAATACATTTATTGTTCCAGCCACGACCGAGGTATTTAAAGATCTTGAATGTAAAACATTAAATGGCAAGACTCTATTAAATATTTTCAAAGAAGCCGGATGTGAAATAGGCGATGCATCTTGCGCAGCATGCTTAGGTGGCCCTAAAGATACGTTCGGAAGAACTCATGGAACAGAGGTCGTAGTCTCCACAACAAACCGAAATTTTCCTGGCAGAATGGGGTCTAAACAATCTGAAGTTTACCTCGCTTCACCATATACAGCCGCCGCATCTGCTTTGACAGGACGAATTACCGACCCACGAGAGATGCTAAACTAAAAACTAGTCAAGGTAAGCTAAAAAAATGAAACAAATTATTACAGGAAAAGCCTATGTCTTAGGAGATGATATAGATACTGATCAAATCATACCGGCTGAGCATCTAGTATATAGCTTAAGCGACCCTGAAGAGAAAAAAAATTACGGGAAATTTGCTCTGTCAGGAGTTCCAAAAATTGAAGCTGGACTGCCTGAAGGAAACAAGCTCTTCGTGCACGAAGGAAAATTTGAATCAGAATATACTATAATAATTGGAGGGAAAAATTTTGGCTGTGGGTCTTCGCGAGAACATGCACCAGCGTGCCTTAAAATAGCTGGAATTCAAGCTATTATTGCTAAATCTTATGCTCGTATTTTTTATCGCAACTCTGTTGATGGTGGGTTTTTTATCCCTTTTGAAACTTTAGACAAACTTCTTAATAGCATCCGTACCGGAGATACTTTAAAGATCGATCTAGAAGCTGGAACACTAACCAATAATTCTTCCGGTCAAACACTCAAACTCCAACCTCTTGGAGAGGTTGCTGAGATTGTTAAAGCTGGAAATATTTTTGAATATGCACGCAAAACCGGAATGATCTAATGAGGAATACTTACATTATGAAACACTTTTTGAAATTTCTAATTTTAATTGTAATGACCATCACCTTCACTCTACCAGTTTACGGATACCAACCAAAAGGATCTGAATCGACTAAGGGTGCAAAAAAACAAGGAGGAAAAGGACATCACGGTTATGGACGTCCCAAGGGACCACCTGCAAATATTCCAGCTCATATTAAAGAAAGAACGAGTCCTGATGGGAAAGGCATTAACCTTAATGGGTCACAAATAGGAGTCAAGGGAATCGCTATTATGGCAGAAACAATCGCACTTAAAAACGTTGTCAGCATGGCCTTAAAAGGTAATAACCTAGGCGATGAAGGTGTTCGTGTTATAACTCAATCAAGTACTTTCAAGAACTTAGAATTTCTCTCTCTATGGGACAATGGGATTTCGCCCGAAGGAATAAAAATGTTAGCACGTGGCGCAAATTTCAATAAGCTAAAAGAGCTCAATCTAATGCAAAATAATGTAGGAAATCAAGGGGTAGTTCTACTCGTTGATTCAAGTAATTTATCTAATTTAACTTCACTAGATTTAAGCGTCAATAAAATCGGCGATAAGGGTGCCATAGCTATTGCTACGTCACCTTATCTATCCAACTTAAAAAAACTTGACCTATTCAATAATCAAATAAGCCTCAAGGGTCTCAGGGCTATACTTCAATCTAAAACACTGGTTAGCCTTAAAGAAATCGATTTCGTAAAAAATAATATAGATGACGAGTCAGCCGCAAAATTATGGGAATCTCACATGAATTCTTGTCGCGCCTTAAAAAAAGGTAGTGATTCCAAAAAGGTAAGAATTCCACTTTGTGCAAACTAGAAAATCTCTAAAAAAAACTTGCATTATCTATTAAAACGGCGCTCGTTATACCTATCAATGTGTTCCCTCACGCTTTGTGTTCCCCGCATAAAAATATCAAGCATGTCTTTAAGGGCTTCCTTCTCTCCCTCTTTGTCCTCAGCTTTTTTATAGTTATTTGCTTCTTCTGTTATACCTTTTAAGAGCAGATCTAGTTCATCTTTAAATGCCATAATCCAATCACCTCCTTAATTTTTGCGTAAAAAAACCACCTATCTGAATTTTTAACAAATAGGCGGCAAAGAAAATCACAAGAATACTGCTAACAGATTAGATACTATTGACATCTCAAACAATTTAAAAAAACATACTCAAA